>SXOW01000512.1 GCA_005778315.1 Acidobacteriota bacterium | reverse complement strand
GTCTGCCGCGCACACCGACGAACACATCGAGAGGGCGCTTGACGCCTTCAAGGCCCTCCTCCAGTGAGCCTCCTCACGAGCGCACGCCCACCGTCTCGTCCCCGCGCAGGTCCATCCGGAGCGCCTGCGGATCTGCCGGCAGTCCCGGCATCCGCTGCATATTGCCGAACACAGGGACGACATAGCCGGCGCCGGCGGCGAGGATGACGCCGTTCACGGTCATCTCGAACCCCTCGGGCCGACCCAGTCGCGTGGGATCGTCAGAAAGTGACGCCTCGGTCTTCGCGACGCACAACGGGAGCGCCTCGCCACCGCAGGCACGAACGACCTCGAGATCTTGCTCGGCCTGATGCTCCCACACGACGGACCTGGCCCCGTACATTGCCCGCGCGATGGTGACCAGCTTGTCCTTGATCGGGTCAGACCAGTCGTATAGTGGCTTGAACGGTTTTGCACGCTGCTCCGCGTGTCGCACCACCGCCTCCGCCAGATCCACCGCGCCCGCCCCCCCACGCGCATAGCCATCGCACATGGCAAACGGTACGTTTTCATTGCGACAGGCCGCACGCACGACGTCCATCTCCTCGTCGGTGTCGGTCGCAAAGCGGTTCAGCGCGACCAACGGTGCTTCGCCGAACACCCGGACGTTCTCGACATGCTTCGACAGGTTGGCCAGGCCGCGCTCCACCGCACTCGCGTCTGGAACGGCGAGCGCTGACAGGGCCATGCCGCCATGCCGCTTCAACGCCCGGACGGTCGCCACCAGCACCACCGCGGCCGTGTCGAGTCCAGCCGACACGCACTTCAGATCGAAGAATTTCTCGCCACCCAGGTCGAAACCGAACCCAGCCTCGGTCACCACCCAGTCGCTGTGGCCCAGCGCGAGTCTCGTCGCCAAGACCGAGTTGCACCCGTGCGCAATGTTCGCAAACGGTCCGCCGTGCACGAGCGCGGGTACCCCCTCGACCGTCTGCACGAGATTCGGGCGCAGCGCATCCTTCAGAAGCACCAGCATCGGACCGACCGCCCCAAGTTCGGCCGCCGTCACCGGCTCGCCGTTCGACGTCAGCCCCACCACCATTCGACCCAGACGATGGCGGAGGTCATCAACACCGTCCGCCAGGCAGAGCGCCGCCATCACCTCAGACGCCGCGGTAATGTCGAAGCCGCTCTGGCGGGGCACGCCAGCCCACGGACCGCCCATCCCAACGACGATGTGCCGTAGGGCTCGGTCATTCAGGTCGAGTACGCGTCGCCAGAGCACGCGCCGCACGTCGATGCCTAACCGATTTCCCCGGTGCAGATGGTTGTCGAGCAGCGCGGCCAGCAGATTGTGCGCAGCCGTGATCGCGTGGAAATCACCCGTGAAATGCAGATTGATGTCGTCGGCGGGTTCGAGCGTGGCGCGCCCGCCACCAGTGGCGCCACCCTTGCGCCCGAAGGTTGGCCCCAGGGACGGCTCGCGCAGGACGGCACAGGCGCGACAGCCCATCGCATGCAGTCCCTGGGCCAGACTGATCGTCGTGGTGGTCTTACCTTCGCCAGCGGGGGTCGGCGTCATGGCAGACACGAGGATCAGCCGTCCCCGTGGGGGGTGCCGCTTTACCGCCGCCAGCGAGACCTTCGCTTTCGCCTCCCCCCAGACGGAGACGTCGGCGGGGCGGAGTCCCAGCGTCCGTGCGACCTCCATGATCGGTTGCATGACAGGACCGAAAGCAAGCGGTCTGCCAATGCCTGGTGTATCGTTCTTGCTTCCGTATGCGCGGATTGCTCGCCGCGGGCCCACGCGGTAGGGAGAGCCTCATGGGAACCAGGCTTCGAGAGATCGTTGAGCACATGCGGACGCTGGAGTTGCAACTCGAGCACGAGTGGCACGTGGCGCGCGACAAGTGGGGCTATCGATTCGACGCGAGACGCGTCCGGTTCGACCCGGCGGTGAGAGAGCGGCACCGTCAGCTGAAGCGGAGCATCCTCCAGTTCCTTCGGGAGTCCGACCCACTGCACTTCCTCACGGCACCCGTCATCTACTCGCTCCTGCTGCCGTTTGCGCTCCTGGATCTGTGGGTCAGCGGATATCAGCTGATCTGCTTCCGGGTCTATGGCATCGCACGGGTAGACCGTCGACGGTTCATGGCGATGGACCGTCACCAACTCGCCTATCTGAACGGAATCGAAAAGGTGCACTGCACCTATTGCAGCTATGTGAACGGCGTCATCGGCTACACCCGCGAAGTGGCGGCGCGCACGGAACAGTACTGGTGTCCCATCAAGCACGCGCGGCGATTCGAGGGGCCGCATGCCCGGTATGGCGCGTTTCCCGACTATGGCGACGCACAGGGCTACCGCAGCACGCTCCCCGCGTTGCGGAAATCCTTACGCGAGGAATCGGACGACCGGCGGGGAACGGGGGCGGCCTGAGACGTGCGCCGCGCCCCGCCCACGCCGACTGACAGTCTCAGTTCGGAAGAATGATGCCGCTCCCGAGGCAACGCAGGCTCGCACCTTGTGCGTTGCTCCGATAGACTTCGTGACAATTGTCGCAGGCCTGCGCCAGATCGTTCGTGAGTTCGCCGACCTTCTCTTGGTCCTTTTCCAGTGCGGCCTGGTAGATCGCCCAACTGACATCCGTCATCTCGCGCGAGTACCTCAACCAGTCGTATCGCTGGACGGGCGCCAGTCGACCGTTCTGACAGGGGCGCCCCGGCTTGTTGATCAAACTAGCGCCCTCCGCCAGGACCAGCGCGGCGTTCTCGACCACCTGCCAACCGGTGTAGATCCCGGCGAACGTGTTGCTCACGGTCCCATCGGCGCCCTTTTCTTCTCTTGGCGCCGCCGGATCCCGCATCTGTGTGTCGAAAATGATGTTCGAGTTCGGAAAGTAGATGCCGCGCATGATCTGGGCCAAGGTCCCGACGGGCGGAGTTTCCAAGGCTGTCTGGGCCCCGACACTGCCAGCCGTCACACCGATCATCGTCGCCACCAGAAGCGCTGCTCGCATTGGGTCTCTCCTCCTGAATGTTGGAGTCGTCATGGGCGCAAGAAGGGTCCAGCTGGATGGTGCGACCCCGCGCCTCTCGACGACTCGGTTGCATACTTCGATCCAGATCATCAGCGCAGCCAAAGCGCCTGTTCTCGTTGGTCCACGGGTGGTATGCGGGAAATTGGCCGTCCATGCGTGTGAAGAATCTCGTGGCAGCACGGAAATGTTCCCCGCCACTCGGCGACTCACCGCGACGAGGCACGCACCGAGGCCGACGTCAACCCCGATGCCCCGGCTCCGGCATGGCCTTGCCGCCCCGGCGTTGCCCCCGCACGGCCAAGGTGGCGACCACGCCGAACGCCACGAACGGTGCCGCAAGCAAGAAGAGGATGCCGGACCGGAACGCCGCCACCAGCTGCCTCCCCTCGGTGGAGTCGAACGCGCGTCGACACATGGAGCACTGGGCCTCGACGGTCTCAGGCCACACCAGTCCACAGATACACATCCCGGCCACGGCGAGCGCACCGATCGCGACGCGAGACCATCGTGGTGTCATCGACTTCCCTCTGCGTTCATCTCGAGAATCCTGAACGCGTCCGGCACGATGAGGGCGAACAAGGTCACGCCCATCACACAGAGACCGACGACGATCATGAGGACCAATCCCACGCGTTCGCCTCGCAGATGCATGAACGTCCCGGCGATGAGCGTCGCCTTCACCAGCATGGCGGCCAGGATGACGACCACAAACAACTGCCGCGCCATCGGGGCTTGGTCCAGCCCGAGCATCACGAGCGTCAGCCCGAGCAATATCCCCCACGTTACCCAGTAGGTCTTGAGGCTGATGTCCGCGTGCTCCGTCATGGGCGACTCCTGTCAGGTGCCGGTCGACCTGCGACCGGGGCCGTCATAGCAAGTAGAAGAAGGTG
>SXOW01000511.1 GCA_005778315.1 Acidobacteriota bacterium | reverse complement strand
GGTGCCGCAGCCGATCACCGCCGCCGTGTTGACCGGCAGGAGCGGTGTGTCCTTCGGCACATCGGCGATCTTCGAGACCTGCCGCTCGGCGAAGAACGCGTGTCGCTGCGCCTTCGACTGGTCGGACGCGAGGAGTCGGACGAAGATCTCACGCTCTTTGGCGGCGCCTTCAGCGAACGGGAGCGTGGCGGCCGCCTCGATGCACTCCACACACGCGTACGGTGCCTCGAAACCTCGCGCACGACCAGCCATCTTCTTTCTGAAGTCGGTGAAGATCGCCGACGTGTCGCCGGCTTCGGCCAGGCGGTCGTTCAACGCCGAGGTGCGGCGAATGGGGACCTGTTCATCGACCAGGCGGCGGGCCTCCCGAACCGCGGCCTCGACGACATCGCCGTCAACCACCGCGTCAAGGATGCCGAGGGTCTGCGCCTGTGCCGCCGGCACCATCGTGCCAGAGACGATGAGGTCGAGCGCGGCCGAGATGCCGACCAAGTGTGGGAGACGTTGCGTCCCGCCGGCGCCCGGCACGATGCCAAGCGTGACTTCCGGCAGCGCCACTTTCGTCCCAGCCGCCGCCACCCGCACATGACAGCCCAGCGCGAGTTCCAGACCGCCCCCGAGCGCGAACCCGTGGATGGCGGCCACCGTCGGCTTCGACGAGGCTTCGATCGCGTCGATCACGGTCGGCAGCGGTGGTGTGTCGGGGGGCGGCGGCTGTCCGAACTCCCGGATGTCGGCGCCACCGCAGAACATGGTGCCGGTGCCGGTGATGACCAGCGCGTCGACTGCCTCGTCGCTCAGTGCGGATTCGAGCGCCGTCCGCAGCCCCGTGCGGACCGCAAAGCCGAGGCCGTTCACCGGTGGGCTCTGGAGTGTGATGACGGCTACGCCGTCACGAGTCGTCATGGTCACAGCATCAGACATGTCGGGTCCTTCCAGTGCGGGGAGTCGCTCAACGCGGTCTCAAGCCAGGTCTGGCGGCACGGGCTTGTGCCCGGCAGCCATTTCGTAGAAGTCCTCTCGGACCCCCATGTGTGTGGTGAGCAGTGATACCACGGGCACGACGAGGAGCGGCACGAAGAACGTCAGGTAGGAGGGATCGATGCCGGCGCCATCCACCGTCAGCAGGTAGACCAGCGTGCGCCAGAGCAGCCGCGCGTCTGGACCTGCGGTGAACCCGCTGGCGAGCGCAATCTTGATCAGCGCGAACCAGACCAGGCCCGCCCCGTAGCCGACCGCCATTCCCCAGTAGGCGCCCTGTTCCGTCGTGCGCCGCCAGTACAGCACGTAACCGAGAGACACCGCCGGCGGTACGACCATCGCGAATCCGAACAGCAGCAGGTCGAGAATCGAGATGGTCGTGTAGGTGGCCACCACCCAGGCTGCGAGCGCTGCCGCAAAGGCATAGATCGTCGTCGTGATCTGATACGCCTTCAGCCGCTGGGCTGAGCTGTAGTTCCGGGTGAACGGGAGCCAGTCGCGGACAAACATCGTCGCGCTCGACAGGAGGATCGGCCCACCCGAGGAGATCACCGCAGCGAGCACCGCTGCCAGCGCAATGCCGCCGACGACGGGACTGATTTCGGAGGCGAGCGTGGTGAGGTTGCGATAGCCGCCAAGCCCCGTGTCCAGCCCGTAGCGGGCGGCGCTGAGAATACCGACCAATCCGGCCAGCATCGGCATGACCCCGGCGATGACGCCGGCCAGCAGAAATGCCGGCGCGATGTGCCGTTCGGACTTGGCGGCGCTGGAGTAGTTCGTGTACACCGAGGCGGCCGGGGTGTGGACGGCGGCCGAGAAGAACATCCCGAAGACTGGGAGCCAGCCGGCTCCGGCAAACCCCCACCACGCCGTCGTGTCGCGGGATGCAGCGGTCAGGTGCTGGTCAACGGTCGCGGTGACGGCGGTCCACCCCCCGAGCTGGTCGACGCCCATGACGCCGACCACGAACAACCCGACCACTACCACCGAGCAGTGAATCAGGTTGGTGACCGCGGTGCCCCACAGGCCACCGAGTGAGACGTAGGTGGCGAAGATGATGGCGGCAACCATGACGCCCCCGAACATCGGCAGTGGGGTCAGGGTACTGAGGATGACGCCAATCACGTACGCCTCGATCAGATTGACAATGGCGTATTCCGTCTGGACGCAGAGACTCGTGAGCCACTGGCATCGTCGGTTCTTGAAGCGGATGGTGAAGAGTTCGCCGACGGTGCGGAGCTTGAAGCGGCGGAAGTAGATGCCGAAGAACAGACCCACGATGGCCAGCGCCAGGAACGTATTGATGCCGTACCACCACAGGTTCCACACGCCGCCGCTGATGACGTCGCCGGCGACGCCATAGGTTCCCGCGCCGCCGATCCGCGTGCCGGCGATGCCCACGGCGACCAGGGTGGTCGACATGCTGCCCCCGGCCACGGCCCAGCCGGCCGAATCACGGGTACGACGAGCCATCAGGCTCCCCGCCGCGGTAGCCGCAACCAGATAGACGACGATGGTGGTCAGCGAGATGGCATCCATCCGGGTGACTCGAACGCCGACCTCCGCGTGGACGGGAAGAGCGTCGCTACGACGGCGAGGTGAGCGCGCCAAGAATCGCGTCGAAGGCCTGTCGCGCTTTGTCCCGCATCTCGTCGTCGGTGGAGCCCTGGATGGGGTGTGGCACGAAGACCGAGTTCGCCGCCAGGTCTGGAACCCCGAGGGCCACGGCTTGCGTCTCCGCCGCGCGCACAAACTCTGTTGACGCCACCATCACGGACGGAATCCCGCGCGTTTCGTAGTCGACCAGGTCGTGCACACTGCACGACGTGCAGGACCCTCAATCGGCGAGGGCTTGAATGACGGCTTGGCACCGTGCGGCCACCTCGTCTCGTAGGTCGGGGGGTGACGGTTTGGTATACGTCGGCTTCCTCAGTCGGAGCACCTCCAACGCCGGGAGGCGCTCCCGTATGAGGCGCTCGATTTCATCGAGGAAGACGTCTCCGCGTGGCTTGGCGATGTCGACGATGCCGAGCGTGCCGGTAAGCGTACCGGGGCGCGGGGCCAGACGGCGGCCGATGGCGGCCCGTTCGTCGGTCGGGTCCAGAATAACGAGCGGCTCGTGCATACGGTGTTCTCCGTTCAACTGCGAACGCGGCTGACTGTATCACCGCTCACGGCTACCGATGGATCTCGCGGGTGACCGCCATGGACCCCGACGCGCCGTTCGCCCATCCGCCAAGGAATGCGGAGAACTTTCCGGCCGTCCCCCCGGCCACCATGACAAGGATGTCCGAGTCGTGTTGAAACTTCGACAGCCTCGTGTCCAAGCCCGTCTCGGTGGGCTGTCCATCCGGCCCAAGCAGCGTTTTCGGGACCGCTCTCAAGGCCATCCCCTTCTGACACTCCTCGTCAGGCAGCAGCTCGCGGAGCGGTTGCGCCGTCACCTCCTGAATGCGGGCCCTCAGGTCGGCCTTGGTGAAGCCGTCGCGCCTGAACGTTCGAACATGTTCCGGACTGACGACCAACAACGCTTCACCGACATGGTGCAGCTTCGGGTGGGCCATGGTCTTCAGACACATCCCCATGCTGGCGCCCAGCGACCGCGAGGTCCGTGACAGTTGGTCGCGAATGGCCCTGGGCGCCTCACCCGCGAATACGGTGACGGTGCTCGTGCCGGCATCGAACCCCCGTTCGACATGCAGCGGCTCCCAGCAACTGGCCTCCTCGAGCTCGCCCAGGCAGCAGGTGAATTTGCCGGGTTGTCCAAGGGTGGACATATCGACGCCACCCGGCTTCCCGCCCCCGATGTTGCGGACGACCAATTGCAGCGCGCGGCCAATCGTGGCGTTCGCTCGGTACCCCTGGCCGAACGCGTTGTTCCCACAGTTGATCCCGATCTCCTGTCGGATGGGTCCGTTCACCACAATGACGGGTGTGACGAAATAGGTCGTGGCCAGCACGCCGTGCAGGTTGAACTGGTCGGTGCACGCCGCCTCGGTGGCGGCGATCACCACCGGCAGATACTCGGGGAGGCACCCGGCCATGACCGCGTTGATGGCGATCTTCTCGACCGTCGCCGGCGCCAGATTGGGGGGGACCTGGGCGACGATGTCGGATGCGGGCCGTGACACCCCCGCCAGCATCCGGAGCACGCGCGCCTCGGTCGGCGGCACGACGGGCAGCCCGTCGTCGAGCCCCTGGGCGGCCATGAACTCGAACGGGTCATCGTCGGCCGGGATGTGGACCCGACGTGCCCCCAAGGTCGCGGCGCCCCGACGCACCGCCAGCCGCCGGGCGACATCCGGGTCATGCGCCTTCGACCCGCATCCAGGCCGATGCTCGGGTAATCCGTCCCCGTCGTGCACCAGACGGGGCGCTTGGGCGTCACAGGCGACCGCGGCCAATGTGGTCAGGTTGAGGACGTCGGGTCGCGTGAATCCTTCGAAGCTGGCCAGGACACGGCGGTCGGGACCCGCCAGTACCAGCGCCGGTACTGCGTCAAATCCGTAGTCGGCGGAGACGGCGAATTCGGCGTCCAGCGCGACCGGGAAGGTCAGGTCGTGGCGGCTGATGACATCCGCGGCGTCATCCGGTGCATCCTGGGCAACCCCGACGACCCGCAGGCCGGACGGTGACAGCGCGACGTGCAGACGCTGCACGAGCGGCAGGGTCAGGTGACAGGTGTCGCAGTCGTGCTTGAAGAAGACCAGGAGGGTCGCGTCACCCACCGCGTCCTCGAACGTGACGGGCGCGCCGTCGCGGGTGGTGAGAGAAAACGTTGGCGCCAGTGCGCCAGGGGCTGGCAAGTCGGACATAGCGGCGCATTGTCGCAGCTTCCGGTGACAAGCGCCAACCGGGCCGCGCGTGCGTGGACCTACTGCTGAGGCATCCGGCGTTCACCGAACAGCTGCAACCTGTAATTGCCGACGATGGCGGCCCCCATTTGAGTGCCGGGTGTGTCGCCAGGTCGCCGAAAGCGCAGCCGATAGCGCGGCGTCATGTTGTCGAAGTGTTCACCCATCTTGGTGGCGAAGTCCCCGAGGGTCTCGACCAGCGCCGACGGCGAATTCATCGACCGAAACAGCCCGCCGGTGTTCTTGACCAGGATGTCTGAGATCTGGCTCTGCACGCCGCTGCCGCCGCGGGTTTCCAGCATCACGGCGTGGACCATGGCCCCGTTGACCACGAGTTCGCGGACAAACGCGTTGAACTGGTCGGGGTTCATGTTCCCGCTCGTCTCGGGGCCATCCGTCAGCACCATGAAGATGACCGGCCACGCGTCCTCCGGTTCGAATCGCCGTTCCCAGGTTTCCCGCAGGCCCTCGATCATCTTGGCCCCGCCGCTGCCGGGGAACACACCGTCTGCGGCCTTTCGCAGCTCGTCGCGATCGGTCGTGAAATCCTTTATAGGCAGCACGCTTCCGGCGATCGAGAACATGCCCACCTGGTGCTGTGGTGGCAGCACGTTCAAGAACTCGGTCAGCGCGTTGCGCAGCGAGCTGATGCCGTTCGCCTGCGCCATTGCTTCGCTGTTGTCGACGAGGACTGCGATTTTCATCGGCGTCGACCCGGGGTCGGCCGACAGCATGATCATCGTCTCGCCGTCTTCCTGGACCTGGAAGCTGTCTGCCGTCAAGTCGAGCACAGGCTCGCCCGCCTGGTCGGTGACGCTGGCGAAGATCTGTCCCTCGCGTTGCGCGAACGCCGGCGTGACGGCCACGAGCGCGGCCACCGTTGCCACGATGAGGGACCCGAGGCGGCGCGGAATCGAACGACTGGACGCGGCGTAATGGTTTCTCATCTCTCGTTCTCAGACGACGCGATGTGCATCAATGTTTCGATCTGGCAGCGGCAAGAGCGTGCTGTGAAGAGGCCCGACACGTGTACCGGACCCCCTCCAATCGCTGGGCCAGCTCCTGAACCCTGGAGGCCGCCTTGCCCTAGCTCGTCAACAGTTCCTCATACAGGCCGAAGAACCGCTCCAAGTCGAGGTCCAACATCACCTCGATCGTGCGGGCGTCCGACTCCGCCGCGGCGACAGTACCGCCGTAGGTGGGGCCCAAGGCCGTGTCGACAGCGACAGGGAGATGTTCTGACCGGGTCACGATAGCGGGGTCGATCAGCCACGCGGCCGTGATGCAATCCCAGATGTGATAGGTCGCAGCCGGGTCCGCGTTGAATCGAGGGCCCATGTCGTGCCGCATGAGTCTGGTGAGCGGTGTGTCGGCGGCCACCATACGGTCGAACCGCGATCTGTGCAGCGGCGCGTGGTTCGTGATGTCGAGTCCGAACATCACGACCTCGGGTAGCGCCGTGGCCAGCACCGCGTGCGCCGCCTCGGGGTCGAACCAGATGTTGAATTCGGCCGCCGGTGTGACATTGCCGGGGACGTGGACGTTGCCGCCCATGAAGACGAAGCGCTTTACGCGTGGCGCAAGGTCGGGTCGCTGTTGCAGGGCGAGGGCGATGTTCGTCATCGGTCCCACCGCCACCAGCGTGATCTCATTCGGATACCGGTCGATCGTCTCGATGATGAACGGCACCGCGCCGCCGGTTGCAGGTCGGGCCGTGGCGAAGCGTCCACCGTGCGGGGGAGCGACGGTGTCGCTGGCATCGAACGCCCCCTTGAAGGAGACGGGCCCCCACCGCGCCTCCTGCCGCGCGGCCTGGGCCGGCGAGTTCACAAGCGGGGAGTGAGCGCCGAGATAGAGCGGGATGGTGTCGGCCCCCACCAGTTCCAGCAAGTGGAGCATATGCTCGGCGCCCTGCGGCACCGGGTAGTTCCCAGCGACGACCGTGACGCCGAGAGTCTCCACCGCGTCGGGTCGTCTGGTCAGCATGGCCAGCGCTGCCGCGTCGTCGTTGAAGACCGCCGAGTCGGTGTCGAAGATGATGCGCTCCACCGGCAAGGCCTCAGGGTAGCGCCAGCGCGATGAGCTCCGGCACGGGAGAGCCACCGACGGTCAGGGCCACATATTGCTTGCCGTCGAGGAGATACGTCATCGGGGTCCCGATGGCGCCCCGCGGGAGATCCACCGAGGCGATCAGCTCGCCGGTGGACTTGTTGACCCCGACCAGCCGAGGGCCGCCGTCGCTGCCCCCTGTCGCGAGCGCGTAGATGAGGAGCGTCTTTGTCACCAACGGTCCGCCCCGACTGCCGTCGCCCAGCGGCGGCAGGTCGAGGTCGCGCAGCATCGGGTGATTGCGTAGCCGGTCGCCGTCGCCAAGAGGCTTCATCCAGGCGTGGTCTCCGGTGTTGAGATCGATGGCCGTCATCCGCGAGTAGGGCGGTTTGAACAGGGGGAGTCCCTGCGGCATGGTCAACTGTCGCGCATCGTCCCCGCGTCCTTCGATAACGGCGAGTGTGGCGTCTTCACCGGCCCGCGGTTCACGATAGTGGCGAATACTGTAGGAATTGGTCGAGGGCACGTAGAGCATGCCGGTCTCCGGATCGACCCCGGCGCCCGACCAGTTGGCGCCGCCACCGGCGGCGGGGCGCTGTATGGTGCCGCGCAGACTTTGCGGCGTGAAGAGCGGCCCCAGCCGGAAGCCCTCGACCGCGTCGATCGCCATCTGCCTGATCTCGGGCGTGAAATCGACCAGGTCATCGATCGTGGCACCCTGGTCCTCGAAGGGCGCGGGGCGGGTGGGGAAGGGCTGGGTCGGCCAGACCTGTTCGCCCGGGATGTCCGTGTCGGTCGGCACCGCGCGGTCCTCGATCGGCCAGACCGGTTCACCGGTCACCCGGTCGAAGACGTACACGAATCCCTGTTTGCTGATCTGGGCCAGGGCCTTGATGGGGCGCCCGTCGACTTCGATGTCGACGAGGTTTGGCGCCGCCGGAAAGTCGTAGTCCCACAGGCCGTGGTGCACCGCCTGGAAGTGCCACTCGCGTTCCCCGGTCTCGATGTTCAGCGCAACCACGCTTTCGGCGAACAGGTTGGCGCCGGGCCGGTGTCCACCGTAGTAGTCGGGGGCCGGTGTGTTGGTTGGAAGATAGAGCAGCCCCAACTCTTCATCGGCGCTCATCAATGACCAGACACCGACTTTGCCCGTGACCCGCCAGGAGTCGCCTCCCCACGTGTCGTTCCCGAATTCGTCGCCCT
>SXOW01000510.1 GCA_005778315.1 Acidobacteriota bacterium | reverse complement strand
GGGGGCTGGCCTTCAAGCCTCAGACGGATGACATGCGCGAAGCGCCCGCCATCGTATTGATCGAGGCGTTGCTGGCGGCCGGGGCCAAGGTGACGGCTTATGACCCCCAGGCGCACTCCACCGCGCGCGGGATCTTCGGCTCGCGGGTGAAGCTGGCGGCGCGGAGTTACGACGCCCTCGATGGGGTCGACGCGCTCTGCATCGTCACCGAGTGGAGCGAGTTTCGCGAACCGGACTTCTCACGCATGCGCAAGCTCATGCGCACCCCCATTATTTTCGATGGGCGTAACCTGTTCGAGCTCGACAAGATGCAAGCGCTCGGGTTTACGTACCATTCGATCGGACGATGATATGAGCGCGGTGCTGGTCACCGGCGGTGCCGGCTACATCGGGAGCCACGCGGTGAGGGCCCTCGGCCAGGCCGGCCATCAGGTGGTCGTGCTCGACAGCCTGATGGCCGGCCATCGTGAAGCTGTGGGCGACGCCACGTTCGTCGAAGCGGACGTGCGTGATACCGCGTCGGTGCGTCGCACGCTGCGGGAGCACCGGATCGAGGCCGTGATGCACTTCGCGGCATTGTTGTCGGTCTCTGAATCGGTCTCGAATCCTGCCCTGTACTACGAGTGCAATGTCGGTGGATCGCTGGCGCTGCTGGATGCGATGGCGTCTGAGGGTGTGCAGCGGTTCGTCCTGTCTTCGACCTGCGCGGTCTACGGGGATCGGGTCAGCCCGCCGATCGATGAAACCCATCCCACCGCGCCGATCAACGCCTACGGCGAGACCAAACTGACGGTGGAGCGCGCCCTTGTCCACTACGGTCGCGCCTATGGCCTGCGGTCCGTGGCGCTCCGGTATTTCAACGCGGCCGGGGCTGACAGCAGCGGCGATCTCGGCGAGGACCACGACCCCGAAATCCATCTGATTCCGCGTGCCTTCGAGGCGGCGCGCGGGGGCGAGCCGCTCCAGCTGTTTGGCGACGACTATCCGACGGCTGATGGCACCTGCGAGCGAGATTACGTCCACGTGTCTGACCTGGCCAGCGGGCATCTGCTGGCATTGGACGCGCTGCTGAAGGGCCGCCCGCACGTGGACGCCGCGCACGACGTCACACCGGTGATGCAGGTCTTCAATTTAGGGACCGGCCGCCCGTATTCCGTGCGGGAGGTGGTCCGGGCGGTCGAGCGGGTGACCCAACAGAGCGTGCCGATCGTGCCTGCACCGAGACGCCCGGGTGATCCCGCCGTCCTGTTCGCGTCGGCTGCGCGTGCGACCGAGACCCTCGGGTGGCACCCGCGCTACACGAGTCTCGAGGAGATCGTGGAAACCGCGTGGCGCTGGCACGAGACACATCCACGAGGGTTTGGTGGGTAGCGAGGGCGTGCCTCTGTGACCGCCTTGCGCCGGCTCCTTGGATACGCCGCGCCTCACAAAGCGCTGATCCTGTTCGCATTGCCGGCGATGCTGTGCTACGCGGTCGGCGCGGCTGGGCTGGTGGTGCTGATTGAGCCGATCTTCGACGGTGTCCTTCCCAATCGCGAGCGTGTAGGGCTCATCTGCGGCGCCATCCTTGGGCTGTATGTCCTGAAGGGCGCTGGCGGCTACGTCTCCACGTATCTCATGGCCGACGCGGGACAGCGTGTGGTGCATGACCTCCGCACCGAGCTCTTCGGGCACATCCTGGGCCAGTCGACCGTGTTTTTTGGCCAGCGGGCCACGGGGCGGTTGTTGTCGCGGATTACCAACGACGTCAACCGGCTCCAGCAGGTCGTGTCGGAGACCTTTGGCGATCTGCTACAGGAGTCGCTGGCGCTCCTGTTTTTCGCCGCCGTTCTTGTCTACCAGGACGCGCGGCTCGCGCTGGTCTGCATCACGGGAGCGCCGCTGGTTGTCTACCCGCTGGTGCGTCTGGGGCAGCGGGTCCGGCGCACGACACGTCGCAGCCAGGAGGAACTGGAACAGTTGTCTCACCTGACCGTGGAAGCGTTCACGGGACATCGGATCGTCCAAGCGTTCCAGGCCGAGGCGGTGGAGCAGCGCAAGTTCAACCAGGCCTCCCAGCGGCTCTATCGCACAAATATGAAGGTCACGAGCACGGTGGCCACGTTGCCACCGCTGATGGAGCTCGTCGGCGGGTTTGGGGTCGTGGGTGTGCTGCTGTATGGCAGCCGGGAGATCGCCGAAGCCGAGATGACCATCGGTGAGTTCGTCGCGTTTATGACGGCCCTGCTGATGATGTACGGTCCGGTCAAGAAGCTGAGCCGCGTGAATGCCAGTATCCAAGGTGCCATCGCCGCGGCTGAGCGCATCTTCCAAACCCTGGATACGCACACGGAGACCCAGAACCGTCCCGGGGCGCAGCCGCTGGTGGCGGTCGATTCCGCGATCGAGTTTCGCGATGTCGAGTTCCAGTATCACGACGACACCGAACGGGTCCTGCGCGGAGTGTCGTTTCGCGTAGAAGCCGGGCAGATGGTGGCCGTGGTAGGGTTGAGCGGAGCGGGGAAGACCACGCTGGTGAACCTGGTCCCTCGGTTTCACGACGTGACGGGTGGGGCGATTTGTATTAGTGGGGTCGACATTAGGGATGTGGCCCTCTCGTCACTCCGGCAGGCCATCGGTATCGTGACCCAGGACACGATCCTGTTCGACGCGACGATAAGCGAGAACATTGCCTACGCGGCGCCCGGCGCCAGCCGGGCAGCGATCGAATCGGTCGCACGGGCCGCACACGCACACGAGTTCATCATTGACCTGCCAGATGGCTACGACACCATGATCGGCGAACGTGGGCAGCGGCTCTCCGGCGGGCAACGGCAGCGACTGACGATTGCTCGCGCGCTCTTGAAGAACCCGCCCATTCTGATTCTGGATGAGGCGACGTCGGCGCTCGACGCTGAATCGGAGTTGCTGGTGCAGGATGCGTTGGAGAAGTTGCTGTTGAACCGAACGGCGTTCGTGATCGCCCATCGGTTGTCGACGATTCGACGGGCGGACGCTATCATCGTGCTGCAGGACGGACGCGTCGTCGAGAGTGGCCGACACGCCGACCTGCTGGCAACACAAGACAGCGTCTACGCGAGGCTGTACGCCACGCAGGTCTTCGGCACGGATCCAGCCGTGACCGTCGACGCACCGCCTTCTCCCGTCCACGCGGACACCATGTCATGATCAAGTCGATGACCGGGTTTGCCTCGGTTACACGCGAGCACGAGTGCGCCACCGTCGGGGTGACGGCTCGCAGCGTGAATCACCGGTATCTCGATACCCAGTTGCGTCTGCCTTCTCTCCTGGCTGACCAGGAAACGGACCTCCGAGGATGCGTGCAGCGATGGGTGGCGCGTGGGCGCGTTGAGCTGGCCGTCACCGTGCGCTCCGTCGGCCCGGCCGCGGTGGACGTGGTCCTGAACGAGTCCCTGGTCGACGCGTTGTCTGCCGCCGTGGCGGGCGCCGAAGAGCGAGGACTTGCGCGTGGCGGACTCACGGTAAGCGATGTGCTGCGGTTTCCCCAGGCGGTCGTGGTCCGGGAGCGTGAAACCGACGAGGCGACGCAGGCGTCGATCAAGGCGGCAGCGCGCGAGGCCGTCGACGAGACGCTCCGCGAACTGGATGTGATGCGCACGCGCGAAGGGACCTACTTGCGGGCGGACCTCGAAACGAGGTGCGCGGTGCTGGCGGATCTGGTCGTCCAGTTGGAAGCGGCTGGCGAGGCGGGGAGAGCTGGGTTGATCGAGCGGCTGACCGCGCGGGTGGGTGAACTGCGCGAGCAGCTGCAACTCGACCCGTCCGTCATCGCGCAGGAGGTCGTGCGATTCGCGGCGCGTTCCGACGTGCACGAAGAGTTGATACGCCTGCGTGGTCATCTGGATCACTGGACGGTGCTGTCGGATTCGGCAGAACCCTGCGGGCGAAAACTCGACTTCCTCCTGCAGGAAATGAATCGTGAAATCAACACGTTGGGTGCCAAAGTCGAGGGCCCCGACGTCAGCGAACTGATTGTGGGCGCAAAGGCGGAGCTGGAGAAGCTTCGTGAACAGGTCGCCAACGTGGAATGACGCCGCCGGAACCAGCGTCGGGCGTGAGACAGCGGCGAGGCACGCTGTTCGTCGTCTCGGCGCCGTCGGGTACGGGCAAGACCACGGTCGTCAAGGCGCTGGTGGCGCGCGTGGACGGTCTCGAGATGTCGTGCTCGTATACCTCGCGACCGCCGCGCCCGGGCGAGCGTGACGGCGTGGACTACCACTTCGTCACGCGGGAGCGTTTCGAGGCCATGCGTGCGGATGGGGAGTTCCTCGAGTCGGCCGATGTGTTCGGACAGCTGTATGGCACGGGCGCGGTCGAGACACACCGGCGCCTCGACGACGGGCTTGATCTGGTCCTGGAAATCGATGTCCAGGGCGCCGGTCAGGTGCGGGCACTGGATGGCACCGCGGTACGGGTGTTCGTGCTGCCGCCATCGCCCGCGGTTCTCGAGGAGCGACTCAGACGCCGGAGCGCGACAGACCTGACGGAAGCCCAACTGCGTCATCGATTAGCGGTGGCCCGGCGTGAAGTGGAGCGCATGGCGGACTACGACTACGTCATCATCAACGACACGTTGGAGGACTGTGTGGATCAGCTCCGCTGCATCGTGGTCGCGCAGCGCGCGTCCCGACGGAGCGGGGACGCGCGGAGCGAGGCGATTGCCCAGGCGTTTCGGGAACTATCGGGCCAATAGACATCATGGCACTCATCGGGCTTGGGGTCAGCGGCGGCATCGGCGCCTACAAAGCGGTCGAGAGTGCCCGTGGGCTGCAACAGGCCGGTCACGAGGTGGTCGCCATCATGACCGCGTCCGCGCACCAGTTAGTGGGGCGGGTCACGTTCGAGGCCATCACCCAGCGCCGCGTCATTACCGACCAGTTCGAACCGGGAGCGAATGCCGACATCGAGCATATTGCCCTCGCGTCAGACATGGCGGCACTGGTGGTCGCCCCGGCGACGGCGAACATCATCGGCAAGCTGGCGCTGGGTATTGCCGACGACTTTCTGACCAGCCGCTATCTGGCCACGCGCGCGCCAGTCATCATCGCCCCGGCCATGAACACGAACATGTTCGAGCACGAGGCCGTGGTTGAGAACCTGGCCAAGCTGCGCGGGCGCGGTGTGCATATCGTTGGGCCGGGCGAAGGGTATCTCGCGTGCGGCTGGATCGGTAAGGGGCGGCTGGCCGAGCCCGCTGATGTCGTCGCCGCAACGGATGCCATCGTGCGGCCCGATGCCACGTTGACCGGGCGTCGGCTGCTGGTGACGGCCGGCCCGACCTACGAGGATCTGGATCCCGTTCGGTATCTTGGCAATCGGTCGAGCGGGCGGATGGGGTTGGCGATTGCGGGTGAGGCGCGGCGCCGGGGCGCCGATGTCGTGCTGGTTCTGGGACCATGCACCTTGGAACCGCCCAGGGGGGTAGAGGTGGTCCGCGTGCGTAGCGCGGCCGAGATGCACGCCGCCGTGATGACGCACGCGTCAGGCACCGATGTCGTCGTCATGGCGGCGGCGGTGGCTGATTACACGGTTGCCGGCGGGGCCGAGCCCCAGAAAATCAAAAAGCGGACCGGCGACGGCGCGTTGACACTCACGCTCACGCGGACCGACGACATTCTCGCGGACCTCGGTCGCTGGCGGGCGGACCGCGCGCGTCCGGTGCTGGTCGGCTTTGCCGCCGAGACCGAGGATCTGCTTGCCAGCGCGGCCGGCAAGTTGGAGAGCAAGCGGGTCGACCTCATCGTGGCCAACGATGTGTCTCGACCGGATGGCGGTTTCGAAGTCGAGACCAACGTCGCCGTCCTGATTGACGCGCACGGCGCGACCGAACTGCCCCTGCAATCGAAAACGGAACTGGCTGGTGTCATTCTCGGTCGTATCGCGGATCGACTGGCGAGCACGGATACCGCGGCACTGGCATGAATCGTCGTGACGCGATTGAGGCGCACCTGGAGTTCTTCAGCGAACTCGGGGCCGAGGGCTTCAGTCGTGACCCCGAGTGGCGATTTCGGGCACGCCGGTCTGCGGCGGATCTGAGCACACCCGCTGCGCCGCCGGCGCAGAGCGCGTCTGCGGGTAGGAGCACATCGCCGATGTCTCTGGACGGAATCCGGGACACGTTGGGCGACTGCACGCGCTGCAAACTACACCAGGGGCGGACCACGCTCGTGTTCGGCGTCGGACGCGCGGATGCCGACTTGATGTTCGTCGGCGAGGCGCCTGGACGGGATGAAGACCTGCAGGGGGTGCCCTTTGTCGGTCGCGCTGGCCAACTGCTCACCAAGATCATCGAATCGATCGGGCTCACCCGCGATGAGGTGTACATCGCCAACGTCATCAAGTGCCGCCCACCTCAGAATCGAAACCCGGAGCCGGACGAGGTGGAGACCTGCGAACCGTTCCTCTTTGACCAGCTTGCGGCCGTCCAGCCGCGCGTGGTCGTGGCACTGGGCGCGTTTGCGGTGCGCACCCTGCTGAAAAGCGAGCAACCCATCTCGCGCCTGAGGGGCCAGGTGTTCGACTACCGTGGCGCCAAGCTCGTGCCGACGTTCCATCCCGCCTTCCTCCTGCGCAGCCCGGACCGCAAGCGTGATGTCTGGGAGGACATGAAAAAGGTCCGCGCGCTACTCGCGTGAGCCCACCGGTACGCGCGGTGTCGGTGGCCGTGCCCGTACCCGCCCTCGGGTGCCTGAGCTATGCCGTACCAGAGCATCTGCCCGTACCCGAGGTGGGCACGCGCGTGCTCGTGCCGCTCGGCACGCGCTTGCTGACCGGGTGCGTCATTGGTCGCGACCTCGACTCCGACCCCGACAATCTCAAACCGCTGAGCGACCTGCTCGACACCACGCCGCTGCTGCCGGCCGATGTCGTCCGGTTGGCACTCTGGGTCGGTGACTACTACGCCAGCGGTCCAGGTCCGGCCATCGCCGCCGCCATGCCGCCAAGGGCGTGGGTGGTGAGCGAACGTCACGCGCAGATCACACCAGTCGGACGTGAAGCCCTGGCCACTGGGCCCAGTGAGGCGCGCCGGCAGGTGCTCGAGCTGCTCGCCGATGGTGCCCCCCACCGTGTGGCACGGCTTGCGCGGGTCCTGGCGGAGCCGGCGCGCGGCCAGCCGCCCGCACATGGCGGGCTCTACGCGCGACTGAGCGCCCTGGCACGAGATGGCCTTGTCACGCTGACTCAGCCGCTCAAGGGAGCGGCCTCGGCGTTCAAGTCGGTCACCGTCGCGAGATCCACCGTGCACGGATTGGAGTTGCTGGACAGTGGTGCAGGGCTCGGGACGCGTCAGCTGGATGCGCTGCGGCTGGTGTCGGGGTCGCCGGGCGGTCTCACGTTGCCGGACCTCGAACGTCAGGGCGTCTCACGCGACACGGTCCGGCGACTCGTCGGGCGCGGCGCACTGACGACCAGTCGTGAGGTGGTCAACCGAGACCCGTGGCGGCAGGGCGCGCAGACCCTGACCGCACGCAACGGCGTCGGAGAGCCAGGGACAACCGCGTCCGAAGTCGTGCTCACGGCAGAACAACAGCGCGCCGTCGAGAGTCTGGCCCCGGACGCCGGCTCCGGCACGTTTTCGGTGGCGCTGTTGCACGGGGTGACCGGGAGCGGCAAGACAGAGATCTATCTGAAGCTGGCCCGCGCCGCCCTGGCGCGAGGGCGCCAGGCATTGGTGCTGGTGCCGGAGATTGCGCTCACGCCGGCCGTCGCGACACGCTTCCGGCGCGCATTTGGTGACCGCGTGGCGGTGCAGCACAGCGGGCTGTCGGAGGGCGCGCGACACGATCAGTGGCATCGGATTCGTCGAGGCGAGATCGACGTAGTGGTGGGCACACGATCGGCGGTGTTCGCGCCGCTCCCATCGGTCGGATTGATTGTCGTCGACGAAGAACACGACGCCTCGTACAAGCAGGAGGAAAGTCCGCGATACCACGGCCGTGACGTGGCCGTGATGCGGGCCAAGCACGCTGGCGCATTGGCGGTGCTCGGCTCCGCGACCCCTGCGCTCGAAACCTATCGACATGCGGCCGAGGGTCGATACCGCCGGGTGGTCCTCTCGGAGCGGGTCCTGAGTCGACCATTGCCGACCGTCCACGTCATCGACATGCGCGAGGAGTTCGCCGAACACGGACCAGACGTGGTTCTCAGCGGACCATTGGTTGAGGGGTTGGATGCACGGTTGGAGCGAGGCGAGCAGGCGGTGGTCCTGCTGAATCGCCGCGGCT
>SXOW01000056.1 GCA_005778315.1 Acidobacteriota bacterium | reverse complement strand
GACGCGGTGGCCAATTTTCTCCGGACGGACAAGAACCTCGCTTCGTACCGCCGGCGGGCCATGACGCATCAATCCCGCCTGCTCTGGCGGTATCGGCGCAGTCTGATCCCGGAGCAGTTGCTCGCCTCGACGATTTGCATGACGAGCATTCTGTCGCCCAAGCTGGTCTCGAACCCGCGCTACGCGATGCTTCGAAAGCAGCCGCGGACGCACGTGGGTCCGACCGACCGGCTCGATTGTGTCTACACACCGCGGCGGCGCGTCGACGCGGCGTTCGAGTCTTACTTCCGTCCGACGCTGATCACGGACGCCGGCGGACAGCTCAACCCCGCCCTGGCCGACGACCTGCTGGACGCGCGTTACGAGCCGGCCCTGGTCATGGCATGAAGGACAGCGTCATGACCGATCCTCGCCTCGCGCACACGCGGCGGACCCGTCCCGGTGGCCCGCGAACCTGGTTCGACCGGGTGCGCGCGACCGTCTTCCTCGTGCTGGTACACGCCGTCCCGCCCGTCGCGTTCATGCTGGGCACCCGGCCGACCGACTGGCTCGCGTTCGCGATCATCTATCCGACCCTGGCCGTGGCCACTGGTGTGGGGTTGCATCGCTACTTTGCCCACGCCGCGTTCGCGACGAGCCGCCCGGTGCAGTTCGTGATGGCGTGGATGGCGTGTCTCACGTTCGTCGACCCGATCAGCTTCGCCGGGAAGCACCGCCTGCACCACAGGTTTTCCGACACCGACCGGGATGTGCACAGTCCCGCGGCGGGCTTCTGGTTCTGCTGGTTCGGCAGCTTGATCGATGAAGGCTATGCCGAAGAGGACCTGGTGGGGGCGGCCCCTGACCTCACGCGGTTTCCCGAGCTTCGGTGGCTGCATCGCAACTTCGTGGTCCCCGGGGTGAGCCTGTGGGCGCTGCTGTTCCTCACCGGCGGCTTTACTTTGTTCGCCGTCGGCTACTGCCTGAGCGTGGTGATAGTGCTGCATCAGACCTCGGCGCTGAATTACTTCTGCCACCGCTGGGGGTATCGACGCTACGACACCCCCGACGGCTCTCGCAACAACCCGCTCGTCGCCTTCGTGACGTTCGGCGAGGGGTGGCACAACAACCACCATCGGTTCCCACGGGCCGCTCGGGCCGGCGTCGCCTGGTGGGAACTCGACCCGCTGCACGCCGTGATCCGGGCGTGCGCGGCCTGCGGCCTGGTCTGGGATCTCGTCGTGGCCCCGCGGGACGACTCTGCACCTCGACGTTTGCTGTCTGACCTGGCGGCTGGGCGAGACTGAGGCCGTCGAGGTCGCTGCCGCGTCGTCTCCCACCCGACGACGCGGCACGACGCGCGACCACACTAGTGGCTATAATCAACGTTGGCCGTGAACGCCGGAACGGTGGCGTAGACCGCGCTGCAGCGCGTCCGCGACCAGCCCGCCGGAAGGAGATCGATCGATGCGCCACCCGCAGATGTGTTCCAGGTTCGCGTGCGTCGCCGCTGCGTCGTTCGCCCTGCTCGGCCCCCCGTCGGTGGCCATGGCCCAGCCGGCAGGGTGGACGCCGCCGCGCACCGCCGAGGGCCGTATCGACCTGACCGGCGTGTGGGCCAACAACGCGGCGACCCCATTGGAGCGTCCGGACTCGCTGGCCGACAAGGCGGTGTTCTCGGACGAGGAAGTCGCCCAACTGCGGGCGTCGGCCGCGCGGCTATTTGGCGGAGGGGATGACGCCGCGTTCGCCGATGGCGTGTTCAACGCCGTGCTGGCCGATGTTGAGAAGAACGTCTCGGGTGATGGGGGCACCGGCAACTACAGCTCAGTCTGGATGGTCGACCGCGAGTTCGAGAACCGGACCTCCCTGATTACGGACCCGCCCGACGGGAAGCTCCCGGCGCGCACCCAGGAGGCGGAGGCGCGCATCGAGGCGGCCCGCGCGCGTCAACGGGAGCATCCCGCCGACGGGCCGGAGGACCTCTCGCGGCAGGTGCGCTGTATCACCTACGGCATTCCCCGGGTTGGCGGGCTCGGTGCCGGCTACAACAGCTACTACCAGATTGTGCAGACGCCGACTCACCTCGTGATGCTCGGCGAGATGATTCACGACGCGCGGGTGATCCCGATCGGCGCGGGAGCCCACGCCCACGACGCCATCCGACTCTGGCATGGTGATTCCCGAGGCCGTTGGGAAGGCGACGCGCTGGTGGTGGAGACCACGAACTACTCGCCCAAGGCCGCCTATCTCGGGTCGGCCGAGAACCTCCACCTGATCGAACGGTTCACCCTGGCCGGGCCGGGGCGCCTGCACTACGAGATCACCGTCACGGATCCCACAACCTGGACCCGGCCCTGGACAGCGATGGTGCCCATGTCTCACAGCGCCGATCCGCTGTTCGAATACGCCTGCCACGAAGGCAACATCGGGATGGCCGGCATTCTTGCCGGTGCCCGCATGGACGAGGCTGCGGCGGACCTTGCCGCGCGGTAACGCGCGGCAAGGTCCGACCGCACCCGCGCCTGGTCAGAACCCGACCATCGTCTGGAGATACAGAAAGTCGGCCGAGCGCAGGGCGAACGCGGCGTCGTCCAGATCGGCAATTGCGCAGGTTCTGCGCGCGAACAGGTCCAAGCTTCCGTAGAAGGCGTGGTTCAGCGGGCCGGGTCCACCGGCACCAACCGCGTGAGAAAGCCCGTAAGCGACCGACCGGTGGCTGCGCCGACCACGAACCGCACCCCGTCGAACACGCGCGCCGTGTTGACCCACTCCAAGGGCGATACCAGCCGTTGCTCGCCCAGTGAAATCTTCTGGCGACCGACCCGCAGCGAGAAGGGCACGGGCGCGGAAACGGGCGATCGGGCGTCGAAATACGCCTGATGCACGTCGACAGGAAATCTTCGTCGTTGTCCGGAAGCGCATCGTCGAACCGGACATTGCGTCGTGTCTCGGCCCGAAAGCGCACCTGGCTGCTGATGGTGAGACCAGGCAGAATCTCCCGCCAGTCGCGGGTGTCGGCCGGACTCGGCGCCTGCACCAGGGTGGCGCCCCCCCCGTGCCCAGCGGCGGGGGGCGTCGGGGTCTCGATTGGCTGGGCAAGCACCGGCGCACACACCGCGCAACTCACGAGGACGAGGGACACCGCACAGGGCCATCGGGGCCATCGATCCCAGAGTCGCGACCGACCAGTCACACGCTCCTGCCAGTCAAGGCTCATGCCACCGGTACCGAATCCCCCACGGTCGCCCTCCCACGAGCGGATCGAGGGAAGGCTGTGCGGACTGACGGGCCACGGGGCCGACGGACGCTGCGCCGGGCTGTAGATCGAGCGCGTTCAGCACGACAATATTGTTCCTCGCGACGGCGGCCTTGGCAGTTTCGTGAGCCCCCCGACGCAGTCATCTCGCCGTGCCACGACAAAAATGTCGACTCGTGGGAGACGCGCTACACGCATGTTGGAATACCGGATCGACGTCCGCTGTCGCCGACCCTGACGGACCCCGGTTTCCTGGGTGTTTCGCGTGCGTTCGCGAGTCCGCCGACGACGGCCCCGCTCTTGCATCCTCTCCAGGTGAGGTTCGGATCGCCGCCAGCGCTTCCATGGCCCGTCACCAGGCGCGGGGCGCCGGCCCTGTTGTCAGGCACCGATCGCCCGGAGGCATTCGTGGGAGTCACCAGCACAGCCACACGCATTCGACTGTTCACCTTCTCGAGCCCGCAGATGCGCGCGTT
>SXOW01000055.1 GCA_005778315.1 Acidobacteriota bacterium | reverse complement strand
GTCACCGCGGGTCCAGTCCATTTCGTGTAGATAGTGATCTTGCCCGTCTACTTGATTGTTCATTGCTCAACTACTCCACGCGAACCACCGTGGTCTTCGGGTACCGCCGCGGATTTCCCCGGACAGCCGCGTGATTGTATTCACGCACCCGGCGTGAGTTCAAGTGCGCGACGGACGACGGAGGGCGCGGAAGCCGAGTCTCTCGATCAAGCACTGCTGGTTGTCGGTCTCCTTGAACCCGCTGAGGCCTCTCCGATCGCGCGCCGGGCTCACGCCTCGTACGGAGCAGCCGGCGGTCGCGGCTCCGGTTGGCAAAGACGGTCCATCCAGGACCGTCACGGCAGATGCACGGCCACGTGCGGGATCGCCCTTCCGGTGACCTCAGCGACCATCGCCGCGATCTTGCCCCGCACGATGTCCGGGGTGCAGGCACGCGTGACATACGCTATGGAGCGCCGCGACGTCTGCGTCCAGAGCTGCTCATCCGTGTATAGCCGAACGACCTCGTCCGCGAACTCTGCAGGTGTGCCGCCGACCAAGACATCGCGCCCCTCAACAAGCTCCATGCCCTCCGCCCCAACGGGTGTCGTGACGACGGGCAGCCCGTAACTCATGCTGTGACCGATCTTGCCTTTCGCGCCGGCGCCATACCTCACGGGAGCGATGGACACCCGACAACCTCGGAAGTAGGGCTCAACATCCTTGACCCATCCGGTAACGATGATGTCGGAATTCGCAAGAGCCTTGATCTCGCGAGTCGGAGCCTCGCCGACTATGTGCAGTTTGGCGGCCCCGAGTCTGGGCGCGATCAGCGGGAATATTTCGTTCACGAAGTAGCAGACTGCATCCACGTTGGGCGGGTGCACAAAACTGCCGATGAAGAGCAGGTCTGAGCGCTCCCGAAAAGGCGGGATGCTGGGGGACACCGGGTGCGCCAACGGGACGACGTACGTGCGGTCGTGGGACGTGTCGGCTTCGAGAACCGCCTTGTCGACCGTGCTGACGACTATGGAAGCGTCGCATTGGTGGCTCGCCGATAGCTCCAGCAGCCTGTACGCCTCGGCTCGTCTCAGGTCGGATCGGCTCCTCGTCAGGACGGCCCGCCTGCTCTCTCGCAAGTAATGAAGGTCGACGGTGTCGAAGACAATCTTCGCGTGGGGCGCGTACTTCCGAGCCAGCGGCACGTACTGCTGGGCGATCTCCGGCCGCGCGACGATGACGAGGTCGAGATGACGACCGGCTCGGTGCAAATACCCTTTGACGTCGACCGGTTGATACAGAACCTCGATGCCGAGCTGTTGCAGCGCGTCTGTGTAGTGCTCGGTCCAACGCAGATTCTGTGGAATGAACGTTACGGCGAAACCCAGTTCGGTCAGTAGCTGCAAGAATACGAAACGACGCTGAGCGCCGGCATCGCGGTCGTAGGCCGGGACAACGTCGTCTACCACCAGCGCCCTGCCGTCAGGCCTTCGGATCCTCGCCGCAAACGGGCTGACAGACCCGTGTACCCGATGGTCTCGTGCCAGAACCGTCTGCCATTTGTCGACAAATTTCTTGCGGTTCGCACTCTGCAGCCGCTTGATGGCGCCGAACTCACTGGCGCCAAAAGACTCTCCTTCGATGTGGACGACCGTCGTCCGCGGCTGGTACAAGACTTTGTATCCGAGTGACCTGACGGCGAATGCGAGATCCGCGTCTTCGTAGTACGCAGGTGCGTACCGCACGTCGAAACCGCCGATCCTCTTCCACACGTCACGACGCACCATCACGCAGGCGCCGGAACAGTAGTCCACTTCGCGCACGAAGTTGTACTCCGGCTTGCCGGGGTCATCATCGCGGCCGTAGTGCCGCGCCACGCCGTCGCGCCAGACGATGGCGCCAGCCTCCTGCAGTCGTCCGTCGGGGTAGACCAACTTGGCACCCACGAGGCCGACAGCATCCTGGTCCGCGAACGTGTCGAGTAGCCCGCTCAGCCAGCCGTCGTTCACCTCGGTATCATTATTAAGAAACACGAGATACCGACCGCTGGCCGTGTCCGCACCGAGATTACAGGCATGAACAAAGCCCAGATTCTCTGCAGGCCGGACTATACGAACGCCATGGATGGTTTCGAGCATCGCGCTGGTAGCGTCGGTCGACGCGTCGTCAACGATGGTGATGTCGTACTCGACGTCGCCGGAGTTGGCCAGTATCGACTCCAGGCAGCGATAGGTATACTCGGCCTTGTTGTGGGCGGGTATGACAATTGAAACGAGGGGTTCACGAGGGGTGGGAAACCGGAGGCCCGACCCGACGCTGACCGAGTGATTGTCGAAACGAAAGGGTCGCTGACGAGCCATTGTCGAGGTTGGAGCGAACGAGCCGAATCGGGCGTGGCGCGCGTGGCGCAGGGTGCGACGGATCTTGACCGTAGTCCGTCTCAGGAGCGCCCGTAGCCCGTCCTCCCTGACGATCCGGACGGCCTCCTCACCAAATCGCAGGAGTCGCCGAGGGCGGCCTCCCTCCGGCATGAGACGGGCTTGGGCCCGCCAGACGTACTCCAGCGCGCTCCAGCGGATGTTCCGCCGCATGCTCGCCAGGTCGTGGCTGAGGTCCGCAAGCCGCTGCTGCTCTTGCGGCGTCAGGCGGCCCCCATTGTCGGGGCGCGGGGATGGCACTGGCGGATCCGATCCCAGAGCGTGACGTTGGGTGTTGTCGGGACGGTCGAGGTCGGATTTGACGCTCATTTATGCGATGGGCAGCCTCTGGCCGCGCTGGTGAAGCGCTCAGCGTCCTATGGGTCCGCTCGTTACGTCGCCAGTGAGTCGCAGGGCACGGCGCCCTGCCCACCATGGCCCCAGGGGTCCGGCGAGTGAGTAGCAGTATACTGGCGAGCCGAGGTGATGGCCCAACCCACAGCTACACGCGTGACGCCGGCGACAACAGACCCAACCTGCGTGATCGTTCTAGGCGTGCATCGGAGCGGTACCTCCGCGATGACCGGCACGCTGAACGCGCTCGGCGTGCATCTCGGGGATCGCCTGATGCCCGGAAGCGCCGGCGACAACGAGCGTGGCATGTTCGAGAACCTCGACATCTTCGAATTCCACGAGCGGCTCCTCGGCAGCTACGGGAGAACCTGGCGCGATGTCGACTCGCCGCCGGAGTGGTTAGATGACGGGTCTTCGGGCGACACACGTGCGGAGCTGGGCGATCTGGTCAGGCGCCTGTTCGGAAACGCGCCGCTATGGGCCGTGAAAGACCCCAGGCTGTGCAGACTCCTGCCGATTTGGCTGCAAGTATTGAACGATCTTGGCAAGGTGCCTCGCTTCATCGTGATGTATCGGCATCCGCAGGAGGTGGCCGCCTCTTTGGCGAGGCGCAACGGCTTTTCCGGCGAGATGGGTGGCTGTCTCTGGGTCGACCACAACCTCCAGGCAGAGCGCTGGAGCCGCTCGCACCGCCGCATATTCGTACCGTTCACCGGATTCCTCGAAGACCCTATCGCCACGCTCGACACCATCGGCGAGACACTTGGGATCGCCTGGCCAAGATCGCCTGGCACGGTCGCCAAAGAGATCGACGATTTCCTCTCGCCTTCGCTCCGCCATCACGCCGCTCGCCCGGGCCGAAGGTTGGTTGACCTGGGCCGATTCGCCAGCGTGGCCGATCGGTTGCACAGGGCGCTCAAAGCCCAGCGCCTGACTAACGGCGACGGTTGCGAGAGCCGTTTCGACCACCTCGCCCGCGACTATCGAGAGCTTGGTCGCCAGTTCGACCCGTTGATGCTTGAACAGCTACGCCACGCGACCAAGGCGTCGCGCGACGAGTTCGAGACCCTCCGGCAGCAATTGGATGAGCGTCGCAGGTGGTTGGAGACCCACAGTCGTGAGATCGACCAACTGCGACAGCAACTTGGCGGCCAGCGGGCCTTTGAAAGCCGTCTCGACCAGCTCGAGTCTCAGGGCCGCGACACGCGCGACGAGCGGCACCAGGAACGGGCAACCCTCCCCGCCCTCGTCGCGAGCGCCGCGGCGTCCGC
>SXOW01000509.1 GCA_005778315.1 Acidobacteriota bacterium | reverse complement strand
CGTACCGGGGGCGCGCAGTTCGACGAACCGGCGGCCATTGGTCAGACGTGTCCCGTCCACGTCGAAAACGCGGATCTCGCGACCCGACCCTGTGTCGGCGACGTAGAGACGACGGTAGTCGGGTGAAAAACAGAGGCCATTGGGACCGGCCGGCTCATCGGAGACCAGAACCACCTGTCCGTTCTGGGGATCGACACGGTAGACGGCTGGGGGCGTCTCCGACTCGGCCCGAAATCCCTCATAGTCACCGCGGATTCCGTAGGGTGGGTCAGTAAACCAGATACCGCCGTCCGGTGCGACCACAGCGTCGTTTGGCGAGTTGAGTCGCTTGCCGTCGTAGCGATCCGCGATGGTGGTGACATCACCGTTCTGCTCGTAACGCGCGACGCGACGACCGCCATGTTCGCACGACAACTGACGCCCTTCGCGGTCGAACGTGTTGCCATTGCTGTGACCAGACGGACTGCGAAACACCGTGACGCGGCCGTCATCCTGGACCCAGCGATGCTGTACGTTGTTGGGGATGTCGCTCCACACCAGGTATTGGCCAACGCCGTTCCATGCAGGACCTTCCGCCCACATCGTCCCGATGTGTAGCCGCTTGATTGGCGTGTTGAACAGGATGTAGCGATTGAACCGCTGATCCAGCGCGATCAGATCCGGGTCCGGATAGGGCAACGGACTCTGCCCGGACCAGTCTCGCGGGGCGTAGGGTCGAACCTGTGGCGCCTGTGGCCGAGCCCAGGCCGGCGCGGCCGCGGCGCCGGCGACGGCTGCGCCAAGGAACGCACGGCGGGTCCACGCAGAGGGTCGCTCGTCTCGATGTTGCAAGGCCATGGTGTGATTCTCCAGCGGGCCTGACGGCCCCGGCTTTCGGGCTAGTTCCCGCTTTCGGCGATCCGATACAGCTTGGTTGCGGTCCGAATGATCAGGCTGTCGCGTGCCACGGCGGGGGTCGACAGCGTCAACTCGTCGAGCGAATTCCGTCGCAACACCGCAAACTCGGGACCGGCCTGAATGACGAAGGTGTCGCCATCTTCGCTGAGCACGAAGATCTTGCCGTTGTAGGCCCAGGGTGACGCGGTGAACAAGGTGCCGGCGGTAATACGCTGCCGTGGATACACTTCGCGGCCGGTCCGGGCGTCGTACGCCATCATGATCCCGCGGTCGAGCAAGGTGTAGTGCACATCCCCATAGACGAGCGACGACGGATTGTAGGACCCCAGCTGCGGATGCGACCACACGACGTAGTCGTTGCTGGTGGACCCTGCTGGCAGGGTGATGTCGCCGGCCGCGCCTGGACGGATGGCGTAGACCGGACGGTGTTCGTCGGCCACGTATCCGGAATTGATGTAGAGCAACCCGTGATCGGAGAACGGTGTGGGAATGACCAGGGTCGACATCCCGCTCAACTCCCACAGCAGCTCGCCATCGAGGGTGTAGGACCGGACCGCATTCCGTCCGGCGGTGACGAGTTCCGTGCGCACGTCGTTCTCCCAGACGAACGGCGTCGACCAGTTCGATCCTTCATTCCGATCGGTTCTCCACACCTCGGTTCCGGTGTCAGCGTGGAATGCCGCAACCCAGGACGCCTCTTCGCTGTCGTTGACCACGTACAGGCGACCGTCGTGCAGCACTGGAGAGGACGCCGCGCCCCACTCGCGCCGCGGGAGCCAGTCGAAGGCGACCGACCAGGCCCGTGTCCCGCCGAAATCGACCGCGTAGAGCCCGATATCCGCCATGTAGACGTAGACCCGCTCGCCGTCGGTGACCGGCGTCTCAGAGGCGAACGTGCTTTTCTGGTGGGTGGGCAAAGCAGGCACCGCCTCATGAATCGTGTGCTCCCAACGCACCTCGCCCGTGGCGAAATCGATGTCGTAGAGCACCCAGCGGAGCGGCTCCGTCTGCGTGGTGATGTCGGCAGCGGTCATGGCGCCGCCGAGCGAGCGGGCGCGGTAGTTCTCGGTAGGCTGGATCGGCACGTCTGCACCGGCGACCGCGGTTGACGTCAACACGAAGATATGGTCGCCCCAGACGATCGGCGAGGCCCAGCCGCGGCCTGGCATCGGGATTTCCCACGCAATGTTCTCGTCCGGTCCCCAACGCTCCGGGAGCGCGGGATTGTCAGCGACCACGCCAGCCGCCTCCCCGCGGAACTGCGGCCAGTTTTCCTGCGCTTCCGCGGTGGTCGCGGTGAGCAGAAGCAGCACCAGCCCGGTCACGCTTCGACGTGTCTTCATCGGTCGAGCCCTCGCAATCGCAACGCACCGTACGGTTTGGCGGTATTCTAGCGCGCATTGGCGACGACGCGCCGGCCGCGCGCGTCGTCAGCGGCCCACGCGATGCGATCGCGACTCGTCACGCGAGAAACTGTCCTTCGAGGAGTGCAGCTTCTCAGGAGGCTGGGAGCCACAGCGCGCATGATGAAGATGAGCATGATGAGCCTGACGCACGCGACGGGACGAAAGACCACCACGGGGGTGGCGACCATCGCAGCCTGCGTCTGCTTCGTGTCCGCATCGGCCCGGGCTCAGACCGAACACTACCTGCCATCGCGGCCTGATGCGTTGAGCTGGGGTTGGTATCCGGTCGACAAGCCGCCGCTGCTGACCATCGAATCGGGTGACACCGTCCGGGTAGACACGCTGAGCCACGCCGGGTCGACCCAACGAGAGCATCCGACGACGTTTCTCACGGGCCGCGG
>SXOW01000508.1 GCA_005778315.1 Acidobacteriota bacterium | reverse complement strand
CGGCACGTACTCTGCGTTCGGAGCGTTTGTCGTGGAGCCCGTCAAGCCCTGGCACACGTCTCCAGTCGTCGTCGGGGCTGCAACCCCGGCGACGACGTGCCCATCGTCTCTCGCAGCCAGCCTGGCCGCGGCGGTACGGGCGATGCCGGTCAACACCGCGGCGAGTTCCAACTCCGCGTGCGCCGCCAGCGCCCCCGGCTCGACTGGCCCCTCCCGAACCACCGCGCCGGGGATGACGGGCGACATCTCGTCGCGCAGCCCTGAAGTGGTAAAGTTGCTCATTCGCATCTCCTCGTCAGGCCCGCCGCTCGTTCCGACCGAATGCGGCGGGCCTGCTTGTCCCTACGCGATCACCGCGCTGGACTTGGCTTCCATGCACCGGCGTTCCAGCTCCCGCGCGATCTCCGACCGCTCGAAGCGATAGACGCCGCCCGGCGTGACGAGGCTTTTGATCAGCCCCATCCGCGCCCAGCGGCGCGCCGTTGCCGGCTTGACTCCGAAAATCACCGCGACGCTCTCGCAATCGATCAACTCGCTAGTGGATGACCCCATCCGACCTCCTTTTTTCCATCCGAACGCCGGAGAACAAAAAAGACGGGCCGAAACCTACTCCCCGCGAGCGGAGAATGAGTTTCGGCCCGTCTGTTGACCACTTCACGCGGCGCGAACAACGCGCTCGTTGAAGCCGGCGTGCGCCAGCTATTCGATTGTCTTCAGTCTAACATCGACGCGATTGACGCGTCCACCGATTCTTACGAGATGTGCGGTGAGCCTCTATTTCCCTCATCGTCAGATTCGTTCGGGGCGTTGAGCGAGGGCTTGAAGTTCCTCAAGAATGCGGGCATCTGCTCCTCAGGGGTGGTTCCTAATGCTCTGCACCAACGTCTGTACGTCGAGTTCCCAGGCTTGGTGCGATGCTCCTCCCAGGAGCGCAGTGTCGCCGCGGGCACCCTGAGTCGCTCGGCTACCTCCTCCTGACTCAGCCCCATTTCCTTTCGGCGGTTTTTCAAACCCCACACCAGCGGTCTTGCCTTGCGGACCTGCTCGTACGTCGGCAGTGATTCGAGCATAGGTGTTACGATCCGCTTGCGCGTCACATTGAGCTTCGTACAGAGCTTCTCAATCTGAACGTGTGTCGGCTTGGAATCGCCACGTTCCCACGCCCGAATCGTTCCGCCGTCGATCCCTACAAGGCCCCCAAGCTCGTCTGGGCTCAATCCTCGCAGTTGTCGCGTTTTCTCAAGCAGCGCGACTATGCTCAGCTTCACGCGCCGTTCTTCCGACATGCCGTTCCACCCCCGGGTATTCTACGTGGCGACAGACGAGACGTTCCGCAATCGAGAGCGCACGGTTTCGTGACTCACGCCCGCCAGGCGGGCAATCTCGCGTAGCGAATGGCCACTGGCAAACAAACGGCTCAGCAACTCGTCCGGCGGACCCGTCCGGCGAACTCGCGAACGCGGTGCGGCTTGGACACTCTGCCCAGCGGCCCGATGCACTGAGAAGGATTCGCCGACGCCGAACATGCGCGTTCGAATCCGGTCGGGACCGCCTGATCGAAGCCCATCTGCCAGCGCCGATCCTTAGCGGATCGGCGTTCTTGCTCTTCGTGCGTCACTCGTCGGGCATGCACCTCGCGCAATGTCCCTGCGAATCCCCATTCGGCAAGCCGTCCGTAGAGTCGCTCCTGGACGTTCTCGTCCAGGGCCACCCGCTTCCCTGTGGGCTGCGCTGCTCACACACGAGCGTTAGTACCAGCGTTCTTTGTCGACAACGTTGATGAGCGGTGCTCCGTCAACAAAGCGGCGCAGATTTTCCACGACGATCGCGCGGATCCGCTCCTGGGTGTGCGGACCTGCCCCGGCGACGTGGGGGGTGATAAGAACGTTCGGCATGTCCCAGAGCGCGTGGTCCGGTGGCAGTGGCTCTGTTTCGAAGACATCCAGGCCGGCACCCGCGATCCGACCGGCTCGCAGGGCATCGACGAGGTCGTCCAGTTTGACGATCTTGCCGCGACCGATGTTGATCAAATATCCGTTCGAGCGCATCGTACCGATGACCTGCGCGTCGAAGACGCCACGGGTTTCGGGCGTTTCTGGCGCACAGATCGCGACGAAATCGCTGACGCCAAGCATGTCCGCCAGCCGGTCGGGAGGCCATAGTTCGCTCACCTCAGGCGGCCGGTCAACACGCCGAGGGTCGACAGCCACAACACGCATGCCAAAGGCATGGGCGCGGGTGGCGACCGCGTACCCGATTCCGCCCAGTCCGAAGATACCCAGCGTCGCGTCGGGCAGGTGGATCATGTCCGTCGGGTATCCGCCCGGGAAGGTCTGCCAGTGGTGCTGCTGCTGATGGCGTTGGTAGCGATGGAATCCGCGGGCAAGCATGAGGACGAAGCCCAGCACGTGGTCGGCGATGTCGTCCGAATAGATGCCGCGCGTATTGGTCATCACCGACGGGTGCGCGGCCAGGGCCGGAAACATGAAACGTTCCTGGCCAATGTACGGCGACTGTATCCAGCGCAAGCGGGTCGCCGCGGCCAGAACGTCAGGAGTGATCGTGCCGAAGAAGGCGTCGGCGTCCACGATCTCGCGCCGGCAGGCCTCACCATCGGCGACAGCGACGGCAACGGCATCAACCAGTGGGGCAACCGAGCGAATCTGAGCGAGCAAGCTCGCCTCGGCACTGCCCTCAGGTTGCGAAAGAGACAGAACGAATTTCATCGGGTTCTCCTGGAGCCGCGACGGGCCGGAATCGATCGGCGATCGACCTGGCCGGGTCGGCGCGGTGTGCAGCTCAGCCTGGGCCGTTTCCTCGGCATGCGGGTGGACCGTTAGCCCGGACCGGCTGGTGAACGTGTGCCCGGGGCCCAGTTGTAGATGCGCGCCGACGTCCCGCCCATCAGTTGAGTGCGGTCGCTGTCTGAGAGGCGGTCGTGTATGCGGAACGCCTGGACCCCCTGCTCGTAGGTGAGCATGCTGACCGCCCGGGTCCAGTCGGTGCCCCACAGACAACGATCCAGCCCGAATGCATCGAATATGCGCTCGAGATGATCCCAGATATCCGCGTAGGGGAACGGCTCGTGGGAAAGGGTACAGGCGCCGGTGATCTTGATCGCAACGTTGGGCTGGGCGGCCAGTGCCAGGACCCCTGGCAAGTCGGCGAACGGGTACTCGGGCGGCGGCGGCTCGAACGGTTGCTGCAGGCCGAGGTGGTCGATCACCAACTGCGTGTCGGGATTGCGTACCGCCAACTCACGAGCCTGATCCAGCCGCGCCGTCGCGAGCAGATTTACCGGCAGCGAGTGTCGTGCGGCAGTCGCAAGGACGCGATTGATGCCGGGATCGGCCGGGTCGGGCGAATTGTCTGGATGCAGCATGAGGCGAACGCCCACCGTTCCCGCGGTTGCCGCCCAATCGGCGATCGTCTCTTCCACAGCGGGGTCCGTCGGGTTGACCGGCTTGATCAGGCCGAAGCGGTCGGGGTACAGGGAATGGATTTCCAGCGCGTAGCTGGCGTCGTAGCGATACAGGGAGAACGGCGAAACCAGGATCGCGCCATCAACGCCGGCCGCGACCATGGCCGCGACCATTTGATCTCCCGTGACCTCGGACGGGCCTGGCAGGACGTCGACCCAGGGCCGGCCCGGGTGGTTGCGTTCGTAGGCGTGGACCTGGGCGTCGATTGTCAACATGCACATCTTGCTCCCGCTCAGTCGCCGAACCAGATGGCTGGGACGGCGTTGGCATTGTCCGGCCAGCCATGCGTGTTTCACAAGAGCATGGGCAGCCACTGATACCTTGACAGTCGCCGCGCCTGGTGCCTTGCCTCTCGATCCCCACCCCGCCCTGCCGTACGATGGGGCCAGTTATGACATGACCGGGGGTGCCCACCACGTGGCCCAACCCGCAGCGACACGCGACCCGACCAACCTGCCCGCCCCACGCACGCGGCTGATCGGTCGCGACAAGGACCTGTCGGCGGTGCACGCGCTGATTCTGCGACCCGACGGTCGGCTCGTGACACTCACCGGGGCAGGCGGCTCTGGCAAGACCACCCTGGCAATCCAGGTGGCACGCGAGCTGCTCGGTTCGTTTCCCGATGGTGTCTGGCTGGTGGAGCTAGCGCCGCTCTTTGACGCCGCGCTGGTTCCGCAAACGGTGGCGGCGACACTGGGTGTGCGCGAAAGCGCGGAGCGCCCGCTGCTCGACGGGCTCATCGCGTACCTGCGGTCCCGACGCTTGCTGCTGGTGCTCGACAACTGCGAGCACCTGATCGATGCGTGCGCCGCACTGGCCGAGCGACTGCTGGACGGCTGCCCCAGCGTGCGCATCCTCTCGACCAGCCGCGAGTCCTTGCGCGTCCCTGGCGAGGTCACCTGGCAAGTGCCCTCGCTCGCGTTCCCTGACCCCAACCGACTGCCGCCCCTCGATGAACTCGCCGCCATGCCGGCCGTGCGTCTGTTCGTCGAGCGGGCCGCGGCAGCCCGCTCGGGGTTCGTGCTGACGTCGCGGATCGCGCCTGCCGTGGCTGGCATCGTGGCACACCTGGACGGAATGCCGCTCGCGTTGGAGCTGGCCGCCGCGCGGGTGCGTATGCTGACACCCGAGCAGATCCTGGGACGACTCAACGACGCCTTTCACATCCTGGCGGG
>SXOW01000054.1 GCA_005778315.1 Acidobacteriota bacterium | reverse complement strand
GGTCGACGACGGGTCGACCGACGGCACGCGTGAGCTGCTGCAGACGCGGGTTGACGGGACGCTGGCGCGCGTCATCTACCTGCCGAGGAACCAGGGGAAGGGCGCGGCGGTGAAGGCCGGTTTCGCGGCCGCCAGTGGCGACATCGTAATCGTCCAGGATGCGGATCTCGAGTACGACCCCAACGACTACCGGTCGATGGTCGAACCCATCGAGGATGGCGTGGCAGATGTGGTGTTCGGGTCCCGGTTCATGGGCGGGCAGCCCCATCGCGTCATGTACTTCTGGCACAGCGTCGGCAACCGGCTGCTGACCCTCATCTCCAACATGTTCACCAATTTGAACCTGACGGATATGGAGACCGGGTACAAGGCGTTTCGACGCGAGGTCATTCAGTCCATCGATATCCGCGAACGGCGTTTCGGGTTCGAACCGGAAATCACGGCCAAGGTGGCCAGGGGCCGGTTTCGGGTCTATGAAGTCGGCATCTCCTACCGTGGCCGCACGTACGAGGAGGGGAAAAAGATCGGATGGAAAGATGGCGTCTGGGCCATGTGGTGCATCGTTCGCTATAGCCTCTTCAACTAAGCCACGCCTGAGCCGACACCGACGCCGACGACCCTCGACGGCGCTCCAACGTGTGGACGGCTCCCTCCTGCGGGTGATCTACCGGTCGCAGGCGAACGCCCAGCCGTGCTCACAGGCGCGGGTATAGAGCTGGGCATCAGACCAGTCGGTCAGCCGAAGCCCGCCCTCACTCAGCAGCAGACGCAGGTCGCCTCGCGCCGGATCGCCCCGGACGGGGACGGCGGGGTTCGCGGCGTTGCGGCAGCCGGGCTCGAACCCCTGCTCACAGGCCTGCGCGAACAGCGCCCCGGCCACCTCCGGGTCGGGGTCAACGATGGTGCCCTCCACGTAGTGGACGCCCATCTCGTTACAGGACCAGCCAGAGCCGTCCCGGCAGTACAGGACTTCGTACAGCGCCAGCGTGGCACACCCCTTCCGCAGGTCCTTGGCGCAAGCCTCCTGCCAGAACGGAATGCCGTCACCGGTGTGGCGACCGTCGGCGCCGCCGCGCGCCGCCATCAGGAGGAAGAACGCCACCCAGATCGCCATATGCACCAGGTTCGCGCCTCGCGGGATGGCGATACCTTCGGCGCGCCCGACAAGGAACGTCTGCGGGAGCTTCTTCGCCAGCTGGTCGATCCGCTGCACGGCCAGATTCAGAAGGGGGACGCCCAGGAGCTTGTCGTAGAAGGTCGGCTGCTGGAACTGCCCCAACAGCTCGTAGAGTCCGAAGACGGCGACGCCGTACAGCAGTCCGAAGATCAGCTTGCCCGAAGCCGTCCTGGGCGATGTCGACGGGTCCGTGACCAGGAGATGGAGGCCCAGGAACACCGCGATCGGAATCTCCGAGTCGATGAAGAACGGCACGCCGACGATCTGCGTGTACAGCGCGCTGAGCCCGAACAGCGCCGCCGCCGCGAAGGCCGACACCAGCGTGATCGAGAAGAAGTACATCGGCACGAGCCCTAGAACGAACAGGAACAGGTAGGGCTGCGGCGCCAGGTTCAGCGTCGTGGCGATCTGATCACCCCACGTCAGGTTGGTGGTGCCGGTGGCAATCAGCACCAGCGAGAACAGACCCAGCGAGAAGGCGGACGGATTGAAGATGTGCACGCGCCGGCCGTCCCGGTTCCAGCGCACGAACTCCTTGCCCAGGAAGCCGACGCCGAGCATCAGGACTTGCAGGTAGAACCAGTCGTCGTGGAACCACAGAAACAGGTTGGTGCTGAACAGGATGGGGAATGGCCCGAAGCCGAGCGTGTAGCGCGCTCGCCGCGACCAGGCCAGCAGCATGTCAAAGGCGTAGCAGAAGAGGAGCTGGCCGACGAGCAGCCAGAAGTGGTCGACCACCGGTGGCCAGTAGGTACCCCAGTAGACGTAGACCGACGTGTGGAGGATGGCCTGAATCCAGTGCTGCTTCCGCAAGGCGACATCGAACCCGCGGGGCGGGGCGTCCTTGAGGTGATTGCGCAGCCATCCCAGCCACACCAGCAGCACCAACACCGCGAGCCAGAACGACCAGATGAGCGTCGAGTGCTCCCGCACCCGAGGAACGAACGACAAGCCCAGCATGCCGGCCGTGAGCGCGAGCGGGATCGAGAGGACGCGACGAGTCGCGGTCGCCCCGGTGGCCGAGGGCGACAATGACGCCGACTCGGCGTGTCCCCTCGCTCCTCGGGCCCTCTGTGGAGGGCCGGTTCGCTTCGCGCGTTGTCGTGTTGCTGCCATGGAGGTGGGCCCTACGGCCGACGCGTGCTAGATCGTACAGGAAATCGTCCTGTCGGCCACCCTGTCTGGGATAAAAAAAACGCCGGTGGAGGCCCAAGCCTCCACCGGCGCGTCGTGCCTGCGAACTGGTAGGACGAAATCTACCAGCGCGTGTTGATCGACAGCCGCATGATACGTCCGTTGTTGATGTTGGACGCATGCTCGAAGATGCCGCTCTGCCGGCCAACCGCCGTGCCCCGGGTCGATCGCGACGTAACCTCGAATCCGGCGTTGGACAGGTTGAAGCCCTCAAGCCTGGCCTCCAAGCGAACTCGATCGCCCACTTCGAACGTCTTGCCAATGCTGGCGTCCACCTGGATCCAGTACGGCGGGAACTTCACGCTGTTGCCCGGCAGCAGCGTGACGGTGTGCTCGCTGGTGCTGAGGCCGACCGTCGGTGACACCACGCCGCCGTTGGCGTTGGTGATGATCGACTGACCCAACACACAGCTGCCCGTGCAGTTGGCCGACGTGTAGAACGGCGCGCCGTAGGTGTTAGAGGTGCGCGTGATGCTGAACGTCTCTGGGATGACGGCGCCCTCGTAACCGCCGGCGTTGGCGATGATCGTGCCGGCGACCATCAGGTCCTGCCAAGGCAGCGGGTAGTTCCCCGCAACCTTGAACTCGTTCCGATACGGCTGCGGGAAAGCGAACGCATCGCAGAAGCGGAGCTGGTTCGGGTCGTTCTCGTGCTCGTTCTGCAACGGACAGTTGTTCCCTCTACCACCACCGGCGAACCAGTTGGTGCCCGGGCTGTCCACGGTCCACCCGCCAAAGATGCTGCCGCCGCCATCCAAGCGACCCTGGAAGCTCAACTCGAACCCGGTGTACTGGTTCTTGTAGCCTTCCCCTTCGAAGTTCCGGTCGATCTCCTCGACCAGCTGCCGCACCGCGGGGTTGATGTTGTAGACCGGGATGGTGCCCACATACGGCAACGGGGCCACCACATCGATCCGGGAGAAGTCGCCGAAGTCACGCAGGATGTTGTCCTGGTTCTCCACGTTCCGGTACCAGCGACGTCGCCACTCGGCGCTCACCGACAGTCCGGGACGGACTTCCTGCTGGATCCCGAAGGTCAGCAGATCCTGGTAGCCACGGGAGTAGCCCTCGCCGGGCCGGTCCGTCTCCCGCACGCCGAAGCCCAGACGCGCCGGCGCGCCGATTTCCCAGTCCTGCGGAATGTTGTCGCCGTTGGTGCCATACGGATTCGGACAGCCGACCCCGCTGAGGGAGCAACCGGCCGGCAGCAGACCGTTCGGCGCCAGCGTGATGTCGTTCCAGAGCCGGCTCTCGGAGTCACGCAACGCCGGCTGGTACCGCTGCGGGAAGGTCAGCCCGAACGCGTTGACGTAGCGGTTGAACCCGAACTTCAGTGCCGTCTTGCCGTTGCCGAACGCGTCCAAGACCGCGCTGAGCCGAGGTGAGAAGTCCGGGCCGAAGCTCGGGAAGTCCACCGGATTCGGGAACAGCGTCCTGTCACCAAAGTCGACCGGGGCGGTGAACCGGCCGCCCGGTTTGACAATCGGCGGAATCGACGCGTCGGCAACGTCGATCCGGGCGCCGTAGTTGAGGGTCAACCGGTCGATGGTCCAGGAGTCCTGCGCGTAGATGCCGCTGTCGTAGTCCGCGTCCACCCGGTCAAAGGCGGGGTCGTTGTAGACCGTGACCGACCGCGGATCGCCAATCAGCCCCGGAGGCGTCCCCTTCTTGCGGTTGGTCGACGAATACGGCAGATCCGTGGTCACCCACGGAAGCTGGATGCCGAACGGGTTCGCGTCGTCCCCGTATATCCGCCGCACGGCCGCATTGTGAAACAGAACCACTTCCTCATACGACCAGGAGTGCTCGAAGCCGACCTTCAGGTTGTGCGACCCGGTGACATACGACACCGACCCGATGTAGTTCCACTTGAACGGGTAGTGGATCTCGCTTTGGTCGGACGCCCCGTACGACAGATTGTTCAACCGGCTGTCGGTCGTACCGATGAACTCGCCGAGCGGACCGCCATACCAGGAGGAGCCGCCCGCGGCGCTCCCCAACTGATTGGTGAACTGCGCCCCCGTCATTTCATCAGGGAAGCAGGGTGTTGACGAACAGGTGAACAGGTTGGACGGGCTCGCCTGCTCGATACCCGGCTGGTAGCCGCGCGGGTAGACCTCGCCGTTGAGCGAAAACCCGAACTCGGCCAGAACCCGGTTCGAGAGCGTGCCGGTCCACTTCGTGGCCCCCGTGTAGTAGAGGATCGGGCGCCGCAAAAAGGCCGCCGTCACCAGGTCCGTGCCCTCGAAGTGCTCGTGGGCGCGCACCTTGCGGATCCGGTCGATGTAGGCCGAGAACTTGTTGCGCGAGTTCGCCTGGTAGGTCAGGCGCATCAACGCGCTGGTCAGCCGGTTGTCATCGACACCCGGGTTGCCTTCGCGGTCGAAGCTGTTGAGCACGACGAGGTCGGTCGACCAGTCGCGCAAGGATCCGAAGAACCACAGCTTGTCTTTGATGATCGGACCGCCAAGCGAGGTGTTGAGGTCATACACCCGGTCGATCCGCGGCGCACCGTCGCGGAGGTCGCCCTGGGCCTTCGATTGCACGCCAAGCTCGCCGAGGCGCTCGTTCCAGACGCTCGACTGCCAGGAGCGATGCGACCCACCGAAGTAGGCCTGGCCGCTGAAGGTGTTGCCGCCGTCCTTCGGGACCATGTTGATCCGGATGCCGCCACGCTGGGTGTCAGCGCCGGCGCCGGCCGTGGTGAACGACGTCTCCGCGTTCATCTGCGGGTTGAAGTACATCTGATAGGCACCGTTGCCGATCGACGAGTTGACCTGCATGCCGTCGACCAGGGTCGTCGTGTCCATGCCGCCGGCGCCGACGCCATACATCAGCACCTGCTCCATGGCCCGCGCGCCGCCGATGTCGGGGAGGCTGGTGCGGACACCCGGCACCAAGGTGCCGAAGGAGTAGAGGCTGCCACCGGTCGGAATCGCCGTGAGCACTTCCGCCGTGAGCACTTCGACGCGCTCGGCCTGCTGAATGTCGACGGTCGGCGTCTCACCGGAGACCGTGATGGACTCCTCGAGGGACCCGACGGCGAGCACGACGTCCATCGTGATGCTGACGTCGCTGGGCAGGTTGACTTCGTTCCGGACCTGGGTGCCGAACCCCGGGAGCTCGTACGTCAGCGTATAGATGCCGGGGCGCAGATCAATGATCTGGTATTGGCCCGTGCCGTCGGTGACGGCAATACGCGAGCCTTCGATGAGTGCCGCGCTGGCCGCCGTCACGGTGACGCCGGGCAACGCGCCCCCGGTGTCATCCTGGACGTTGCCAGCGAACTGGCTCTGGGCCGACGCGGCAGCGGGGAGTAGGACGAGCGCCCCGAGCGCGACGAACAACAGCTTCCGCAACTGCATTTGTGTAACCTCCCAAAAAGAATCCCGCTACGGAGCGGGACGCGTGTAACGTCTCTAGCTGCAAAAACAGTGCCGGCAAATGGCTGGGCGGTGGTGGTCAACCCGTGAAGAAATGGCCCAGTTCTTGGGGTGTCTGGTTCGATTTGTCTTTTCGTTCGGGTCGTCTCCAATTTTATAGATTCGCGTCCATCCAATGGCGCCTGGATCCGCGTCCATCGAATCCGCGCCTGGAGGCGGGCGATCAGGGGATCGTCATCAGGGTGGTCCGGTCCAGCCACTCGCCGCGCTGCATGACGCGTTCGATGTCCCGGGTGTTCGCAATGTCTGCGAGCGGGTCGCCGTTCAGGACAATGAGGTCGGCGACCTTGCCCGCGGCGAGTATCCCGAACTCCGGTTCGCCGCGACTGAGCAGCGTCGCTCCGGTCTGTGTCGCCGCGACAATGGCCTGCATCGGGGTGAGACCGGCTTCGACATACAGCTCGAGCTCGTGGTGCGTGCCCCAGCCTTGCGGGACATTCCAGGTCCCGTTGCCCGCACCGCTGTCTGTGCCCACCGCCACCCTCACCCCGGCGTCGGTCAGGATGTTCACGAACGCCATCGCACCAGCCAGCCGCGCCTTGCGGCCTTCGAGTGTCGGGTCGGCGGCGGCCTCGTCGCGGTGTGCCGGGTCGGACCAGCGAGCCAGGGCCTCGGGCTCGAACGCCGCCCGCACCTCGGGGTCGTCCAGCAGTTCCGGATGATCGATCCAGAGCCAGCCAGCGTGCATGTTGGTGAGCGTCGGCGACAAGACCGTCCCGGTCTCGCGCAGCCGCTCGAGGAGGTCCTGGGAGATGTCCGTGTCTTCGACGGTGTGCAGGAAGTCGCGGACCCCGAGGTCGAGCAGTTGCGCGAGGTCCGCTTCCTCGATGATGTGCGCCACGGGCACGAGGTCGTGCACGATCGCCTGTTCGACCACCGTCGTGCGCATCTCCGGGGTGATTTTCATACCCGGCGTCGGCATCCGGTTCACCCACATCTTGACGAAGTGGACCCCTTGCTCGGCCAGCGCCGCGACCATCTGACGCGCCTCGTCGTCGGTGTGCGGCCGGTTGACGGGTGACCCGGGCGGGAAACCGTCCGGATACGAGAACCCGAGTCCGGCCGTGTACATGCGTGGCGCCGTCACCTGACCGGCGTGCGCCTCCAGCATGAGCGCAACCTTGTCCGGAGGGTCGGCGCCGATGCTGCGTGCCGTCGTCACCCCGAAATAGAGCTGTGTTCGGAACTGCCGCCTGACTCGGTCCAGGTCGCCGTGATAGTGCGCGTGCGTCTCGACGAGACCCGGCATGACCGTCTGGCCGGTCGCGGCAACGACCTCGGCGCCGTCTGGCACCGGCGTCGATGACCGGGGACCCACGGTCTCGATCCGTCCGTCTCTGACCAGCACGACCGACTCCGCGATCGGGTCGCTCCCGGTGCCGTCGATGAGCTGGCCCCCCACGATTGCCACGACGCCGGCGCCGGGGAGCGGTCCGGACGGCTGACTGGGGCCGCACGCGATGAGGGTTCCGAGCAGCAACGGGACGAGCGATAGGAAAGGGGGTCGCATCGCGTGAGCATAGCCCAAGCCCACCATTCGGAGCGATGGGGCGTAGGGCCGTGTGCGTGATCCGACCCACGTAGCCGCTCCGACAGGTTGGGCGGCGTCACGCATCGGCTCGCTTGATGGCGATGGAGCAACAGATCTTCGCCAGAGAACGATGGTCCCCACGCATCAGACAGCCGAGAAACTCCTCCCGGAGCTGCTCAAAGAGGTCTGGATGTATGGGTCTTGACTTTGTCATCTTGCATTGTTGTCGTATTGCATTGCACAAATCAGGTTGCCTTCTGTGTCCAAGAATTTCGCAATCCACCCCACATAAGGAATGGCTGTTTTCGGCATTAGAACTTGTCCGCCTTTGTTTTGTACACGTTCCACGATTTCGTCCACGTTCTCAACTCCAATGGTGCATTCCAAGCCGATTAGTTTTTCAGGAACAGGAGAGTATGTTCGTGATTGCAATGCCCCTATGAGTTCTCCGTTTTCTGTCTTGTCGGCTCTTATCTGTAAAAAGTCAGATTGTCCGTAAGAGTTGAAACCCCAATCAAAAACTCCGTCATAAAACCCCTTTGCCCGTTCAATGTCGTCAATGTGAATGGCAAAATGTGTCATTTTGTTCTTCATATCTAGAGCCTCTCGACGCGACCTCCGAGCCCCGCTGGCGCCCTGAACGAGCGGATTGGCGCCCCCCACAGGCGACTACGCGCCTCCACGGAGCGCATGGGGCCGAGAATGCCCGGTCGGGGGGGTGCAGTCAAGCGTGATTCCAGACGGGGAGGCCCCACACTCGTCGATGCTTTCGTGCGGAGGCGTCGGCAGGAAACACGGGAACAGATCAGTGGTTCTTTGTACCTGGCCGTGACAGGGTCAATGCGATCTGTCCTGCGTGATGTGCTGTGTGGAAGAGCACGTGCGAGAAGAGACGTGCTCGCGTGACCGGCCCGAAGAACGGCGTTTCGATCCGGTCCAGCCACGCCGCTTCCGGCGTTGTCTCGGCGAGCTGCTCAAGCAGCGTGTACCCTCGCTGGATCAGCTCACGGCTCTCGCCAACATCGAAGTCCTGTCCTGTGTCCGCTGCGCCCATTGTCGTATTCCGCACGTCAGTGGGCGCTCCGAAGAACTGCCCGAACAGGTGCATCGTCTCGCCAACGTGCCGGTAAATGAACCCGATCGAAGCCGCGGACTCGTTGACACGCCAACCGGCGTTCTTCTCGGAGACGCGATTGAGTGCGAACGAGCAGCTCACCTGGTTTTGTGCCAACATCTCGCCAATCATTGCTTGGTTCATCGTCTGTTCCCCTGACCTAGCTACGGTTCTGGCGCCCAACTTGATATAGGCAGAAGGCGCCAATTGCTGCGGGTCGGTCGCTCGTTCACCACCAGCTTCGAGCTCAGACCGCCGTCTCAAAGGCGCCGTCCAGCGCCAGCCGCACGCCTTGCGCGCTGTTCATACGCTGCTTGGGGTCCTTCTGTATGCAGGTCCGAACGACCTGCGCGACGCGAGGAGGAACACGGCCCCGAACGCCCATATGTCGGCGCGGCGGTCAACGACCTTCCCCCGCGCCTGGTCCGGCGACATATAGTGACGTCCCCCCGTCTTGAGTAGCAGTCGGCTTTAGAGTCCGGCGGTGACTGTACTCGT
>SXOW01000507.1 GCA_005778315.1 Acidobacteriota bacterium | reverse complement strand
GCCACGCACCGTCCGCGGCGGGATCGCTTGACACGTAGCCGAGGGAGTATCGGCGCTCCATCTCGTCACGAATCTGCTGGTAGATCGCGTCGAGGTCATCCAATGAACCTGGAAAAAACGCTTGGCCGCCGGTCAGGCCGACGATCTCCTCGATCTGTCGTTGCGCCATCATCCTGTCGGCGGTGCGGTTTTGCGTTTGAAACCCGATGGCGTAAATGGTGACGTCGGACGCTCGCACGAGCTCCAGCAACTCGTTGAACCGCATGCGGCTTCGGGTGTCTCCCCCATCGGAATACAACAGCAGCACTTTGCGCCCGTCTTGATCAAACGCGCCATCCAGATACACCCCGAGCGCGTCATACAGCGCAGTCAGGCCCTCCGCTTTCTGGGCGCGCAACCGTTGCGCCAGCAATGGAAAATCGGCCTGCGCGAAACGGCTGACGTGTACTTCCGAGGCAAAGTCGACGAGCGTCATGTCTTCCGCGAAAGTGAGATCGCGCAGAAAACGCAGTGCGGCCGTCTTGGCAAACCGGGCATCGCGCCCCATGCTCCCGCTTGCATCGAACAACACCCCGACGTGGAGCGGCATGGTGTCCAGGTCACTCTCCACCCCGCGGGAGAAATACGTCACCTCTTCACGTCGGGCGTCCTCGGTGATGACGAAGTCTTCGGCCGACAGTCCGTCGACCGGATTGCCAGCCGCGTCAACCACGGTGACGCTCAGCCGGACCAGATCCACGCCACCGCGAAAAACCGGCTGGGCCGATGTCCGGTCCCCCGCACCCAGCAGAAGCATCACCGCCGCGCATCGGATCACAGCGTCTTGCATCAGCGCCGCATGTTACCCGATCCGGGCACCCGGCGCCGACCGACGGCGTGGCCTCCACCGACCCAAGTCGCCGCCACCAGAGACCCGCGTATAATGTGGAGTTCGACTCTTGTGACTCTGCGGTCTCGACGATGAAGTGCCTCGCGGTCTGTCAGGACGAACTGGTTATCCGCCTGCTGGCTCGGGCTCTCGCCCCCTCCCTGGACGTTGAGTTTCTCGTCGACGACCGTCTGCTGGCCCGACGGCTGCACGATACCAATGCCACCGTCCACGTCGGCGACCCTCGACGGGTGGAAACGTATGTCCGCCTCGATGTCGGGCCGGGGACCGCGGTGCTGGTCGAAGAGGCAGCTCGTCGCAGTCCCAGACGGGCCTTGGAAGCCATTCGCGACGCGGGGGCTACCCTGGTCTACCTCCTGGACGTCGGCTACCCGAGCAACCCCAAGCGGAACGAGCTGCTGCGGGCGCGGCTGCCTGAAGTGACCCGTCTCTCGCTCGGCGACCTTCTGCAGGGCTCATTGACGGGGACCCTGAATCTGTCGATGACACGGGCTCGGGTGCAGCAATACCAGCGCTACCTGGCGGACGCGGACCGTGTACTGATCCTGCTTCACAACGACCCGGATCCAGACGCGATGGCGAGCGGGCTCGCGCTGCGCAATCTCCTCCACCGGACCAAGACCACGGCGATCATCGGGGCGTTTCAGGGGGTCACTCGTCCCGAGAATATACGGATGGCCAACCTGCTGGGTATCCACGTGGAACCGCTGAATCACCAGTCGTTGGGTCAGTTCGACCGTATTGCCACGGTCGACGTCCAACCCCACTATTTTGGCGGGATGGTCAGCAGAGTCGACCTCGTGATTGACCACCACCCGGAGCGGCCTGGCTACAACGCAGCCTTCAAGGACATTCGGCCGCACTACGGTTCAACCTGCACGATCCTCACCGAGCACCTCAGGGCGGTCGACGTCAACATCTCAGAACGGACGGCCACCGCGATGCTCTACGCCATCAAATCCGACACGCTCTTCCTGTCCCGACAGACCAACGAAGGGGACCTCGACGCGTTCCGTTACCTCTATCCGCTGGCGAATGCGGCGCTGGTGCGCAAAATGGAGGGCTCTGAGACGACCGTCGAGCGACTGGCGTGCGTGGCCGAAGCGGTGCGAAACGGGACGGTGAGTGGCACGTTGTACACCGCCCACCTCGGGCACGTCGCGCGTGAAGATCTGATCACGCACGTAGCCGACTTTCTGCTGCAAGTCGAAGAAATCACCTGGTCAGTGGTGTCCGGTATCGTCCACGGCGACGTCGTGGTCTCGGTGCGTAATCTGGGGGACTCCCGTCACGCGGGTGAATTCGTAAAGCGCGAGTTCGGGGATATCGGTAGCGCCGGCGGTCATCGCGCGATGGCCAAAGCGGTAGCGCCTCTCGACCGGTTCACGCAGAAATTCGGATCGATCGAGTCGGATCGCATCCAGACCACGACGCATGAGCTGGCCCAGCGTTTCCTCAAGTAGCGGCCTCGGCGCCGCTGACCCGACGGCCGGGTCGCCCGTCACCGCCCGCGCCGTTAGGTGTCGGTGCTTCGACCGCGCGATGCGGTTCTCGCTGCGGCCGCTGTTTCGATCGCTTCCCCACTCGCCCCGATGACGGGTCCGACAAACTGGCGATAGCCATCCTCATAGCCACGATCCACCAGTTCCGCCACCGACTGCTCGCGGTCCGAGTGCTCGTCGTAGCATCCGGAGAAATCGAACAGACCGAGGGGGTTGTGTCGAGGCCGGATCCTGAACACAGCCTGAAACAGGTCGCTACGTGACCGCACCGCGTCGCGTACGGCGGCCGCCTCCATCGCGGCCAGCGCTTCGCCAATTCGCCCTCGTCCGTCGCGACGACCGGCACCAAGACTATGGGGGCCGGTCGGACCGGGCAACGCGGAGACGAGGATGATCTGCTCGGCACCGGCCCGCGCCACCTCGTCGAGTAAACGCCCAAGGGCGTCCGGTCGGTCGCACATCCGGTGGGTTTCTCCTCGCCAGCTACTCGACGGGGCGAACGCGAGCAACCAGGGCTCGGTCGCCACCGGCAGACTCAACGCCGCGGCGCAGGCGTCGAACGCCGCGGTCCGGGCGTCGCCAGCCAAGTCCACGGCCTCGAGATCGCGGTCGCCACCAGGAGCGCCAGCCCGCCGCTGGAAGAACCGCCGACGATACGGCTCCGCGAGCAACGCGAAGCTCACATCGCGGCGCGCGTCGAGGTCGTGCGCCGTAATCAGCAGCTCTCGAAACCCCGGTTGTCCAAGGTTCTCAAGCAGGAGATCCGCGTAGTGTTGACCGAGTTCAGCCGGACCCGGCTGCGCGACGGGGGCAGCCCCCCGGATCAACTTCCACAACCCGTCGGCGAGCCACGCTCGCGCGACACCGCCATCCAGTGGTGCGCCAAGGAGCACCCACCACAGGGTCCCTCTGGTACGCCGTCCGCGCCGATCGCGAAACCACGCCGCCCCGGCCGCGCCGGCCAACACGGCGAGCAACACCGCCAGTGCCAGCACCACGAACCGGGGAAGCCAGGTCGGCAGCGCGGCTGGCGCAAAGACCAAGTCGACCACCTGTCCGAAACCGGTCGTCAGCGTCGCCGCGCCGGGGATCCCCCCAACTTGAAACAGGTACGCCACTGGGTACACCAGTGTCGCGAGGAGGACCACACCCAACGGCAACGCGACGGTCGCAAGCGCCACGCCGAGGATCCACGCCGCCACGCGCAGGGCCAGCCGCCATCGATAGAGGCGGGTGGCACCTGGCCCGCTCCAGAGCCCGCTGGACTCCCATAGGCGTGGCGCGCCGTCAATGGCGGACAACGCCGCGCCGACGGCCCCGATGCCACGTCCCGCGACGAGGTCGATCTTGACGCCTGCCTCATGGAGCGCGCGCAATACGCCGGCATGGTAGGCCCCGGCCGTGCCGGTGCCGGTCAGCACCAGTGCCGTCCGACGGTGCGGTTCGTAGGGGCCGTGCGAAGCAGGCGAGCGGCGAGCGGCGACGGGGTCGTCTGTCACGGCGAGACGGATCACTCGTCGTGGATCGTGACGAGTTTCAGCAGCTCGAACTCGCGGGTACCACTGGGGGTCGGCACTTCAACCTCGTCGCCTTCTTCCTTGCCCAACAGGGCCCGCCCAATGGGTGACGCGGTCGAGATCCATCCCTTGTCAGGATCGGCATCTTCGGGCATGACCAGCTGGTAGGTCACACAGCCGCCACCGGACTCGCGCAGATGCACGGTGGAACCGAACGAGGCACGATCAGCTGGAATCCGATCCAGATTCAACAGCGACACTTCGGCCACGCGTTTGTGCAACATCGACAAGCGGGCCTGGACGAACGACTGGCGGTCCTTCGCGGCTTGATACTCGGCGTTTTCTCGCAGGTCACCGAGCTCGCGAGCCCGCCTGATCTCCTTCGGCAGCTCGTTGTTGAGCTCCCGCGAGAGCGTCGCAATCTCCTCTTCGAATCGCTTGATGAGCTGGGCTTTCATGGCCGGGGAAGCACGGTTTCCTCGTCATCTGGCGAGAGGTGCCAGTCGGCTAACGATAGCACATCTGCTATGCTCACCTGCGCCGCCAACGGGACCGAATCGTGCAACACATTACCAGCCGCCACAACCCGATCGTGGCGCGTTTTCGGCGGGCTGCCAGGCGCTCCACCCCACCGGATTCAGCCACGCTCCTTGAAGGTCCGCGACTCATTGAGGAGGCCCTGGCGGCAGGCGTGGGGATCGAGCTGGCGGCGGTCAGCGACCCCCTGGCAACCGACGACCGCTGGGCGCCCCTGCTCGAGCGACTTGGCGTCGCGACAGAGGTCGTACGCGTGTCGACACCGGTCATGGCTGCGCTCAGCCCCGTCTCCACGCCGAGCGGGCTGGTCGCGATTGTCACGCCGACACCGGCCCGATTCGAATCAACCGTCGGCGGCTCCCAGCCCCTGGTGCTGGGTCTCATCGGCGTGCAGGACCCCGGCAACACCGGGGCCGTGATTCGCGCCGCCGAAGCCGGCGGGGCGACCGGAGTCGTGACCGTCGCGGGCGCCGACCCCTACGGGTGGAAGGCGCTACGCGGGTCGATGGGCAGCACGTTGCGGTTCCCGGTGGTCCGCGCCCACGATCCCGACCAAATCAACGCCGATGCACGGGCCCGCGGGCTCCGTCTCCTGGCCGCGATCCCCCATGGGGGAACACCGACCAGCCGCACGGACCTCTCGAGCCCGTGTCTCATCTGGCTGGGGGCCGAAGGGGCCGGTCTCTCGGCGCCGGTCAGAGACTGCGCGGACGAACTGATCTCTGTCCCGATGCGCGCCCCGGTCGAGTCCTTGAACATCGCGGTCGCCTCCGCGCTGATCATCTATGAAGCGGCCCGCCAGCGTGCCGACGGCCGCGCCGTCCCGGAGCCGCCCGTATGACGTCTGGCTCGTTGTTCGACGAACCGGACGGCCGGACCACGCGGCACGTGTCACCGGCGGCCCCATTGGCGGATCGCATGCGGCCCGCTGACTTCGACGAGCTGATCGGGCCGGAAGCGTTGCTTGGCCGCGGTCGCCCCCTCCGGCAG
>SXOW01000053.1 GCA_005778315.1 Acidobacteriota bacterium | reverse complement strand
TGGGCCACACGGCGCACAGGCGCGACGAAGTTGCTGCAGAAGGGCGTCGACCTGGCGACCCTGCAGCGTGTCGGACACTGGGCCACGCCCGCGATGGTCCTTCGCATCTACGCCGAGACCACCGACGCCGACGTCCGGGCGGCCGTGGGCGGAATCAAGCCGCCACGGGGACACTATCGGGACACGCGCCCCTCGACGGGGTCGAAACCCCGTGCAACGTCAGCGGTAGAGCACCGCCTTCACACGGCGGGGGTCAGTGGTTCGAATCCACTAGCGCCCACCACTCAAAAAGACGGGGTCAATCGCATTGTCCGGTTGACCCCTTTTTTCATGGATCGCGACCTGTTCCATGGCGCTTGACGCAGCTGATCCTGCCCCAAGTCGGCGCATATGACCGCGGTCAAGGCCGGAGTCGTTGCGCCGCGACGTGATGGCTGCCACGCGCGGTCCTCTGGTACGATCGGCCGACATGGATGCGGCGACTCAGACGGTGCTGCTGACGGCGAACCAGATTGCCGGCGGCGTGTCGCGATTGGCAGCGGAGATCCGGCGCGACTACGCCGAGGATGCGCCCTTGCACCTGGTGGCCGTGCTGACCGGTGGGTGGATATTCTTGGCGGATCTGGCTCGCGCGCTAGCGCTCCCGGTGACCATAGATTTTGTGGACGCGTCGAGCTATGGCGCGAACCAACACTCATCCGGCATCATCCGGTTGCGCCACGCACTGCGGCTACCCGTCCAGAACCGCGACGTCTTGCTCGTGGAGGATATTGTCGACACCGGCGCCACGTTGGCGTGGCTGTTGAACCACGTGCGGGCGGGGCGACCACGGTCGCTCCGAACCGTGGCCTTGTTGGACAAGCCGTCTCGTCGGGCCGTGGACACACCCCTGGACTACGTCGGGTTCACCATTCCGGATCGGTTCGTGGTGGGCTACGGCCTTGACCATGATGAGCAGTTCCGGCATCTTCCCTATGTGGCGGCCTTGGATGTCCGGCCTCGCTCGGCGGGCGGCCAGACGCCAGGCGACGGGCAACCCTCGTGACCCGAGACGCGTCATAGCAACCATGCGCCTACCCCCCGCGCTCTCCGTGCTCATCGCGCCGGTCGCACTCGCGGTGACGGTCAGTCTCGGAGGACGCGGCGTCGCCAGCGGGCAGGCGCCGACGCACCCAGATCTGCAACAGGTCTTTCTGCTCACCGCGGTCGATGACGCTGTCGCGGAGGGTGCGCGTGACACCATCGCGGCTGGCTGGCGGGACGGCTATGCCGGCATGGTGTGGGACATGCTCCGTTTCATGCGGCCCCCAGCCGCGCGACGTATGGTGGCCCCAGACGTGGGCGACCCGACGGATCCGGGTGGCGGCCGAGACCTGGCGACCGAACAGCCCGAACATCCGAGCGTGAAGGTATTCCGGCGACTGGTCAGTTTGCTGCAGGAGCAGACGGGCGAGCGTTTTGGCAACAACCTCCTTCGATGGCAGCAGTGGATCTGGCAGCAGCCCTACGATCCGCATCCGGCGTATGGCTCGTTCAAAGCACAGTGGTACAGCCAGATAGACCCCGGGTTCGCGCCATTCTTCCCAGACGGGGTCGAATCACTGATCCGCCTGGACGAGGTGGACTGGGGTGGCGTGCCGCCCAACGGTATTCCCCCCTTGCGGTATCCGGACCACATCCCGGCCAATGAGGCCGACTACCTGGACGACGGCGATATCGTGTTCGGGATGGAGGTGGCCGGCGAAGCCCGTGCGTACCCGAAGCGGATTCTAGCCTGGCACGAAATGGCGATCGACAGCGTAGGCGGGGTCGACATCACGATCGTCTACTGCACGCTCTGCGGGACGGTGATCCCGTACGAAAGCGTCCTGGACGGCCGGCATATTCGGTTTGGCACCAGCGGCCTCCTGTATCGCTCGAACAAACTGATGTTCGATGAAGAGACGAAGAGCCTCTGGAGCACGCTGGAAGGACTTCCGGTCATCGGTAGCCTGGTGGGCAGTGGCTTGGAACTGACGCGGCGTTCCATGGTCACCACCACGTGGGGCAGTTGGCGGCGGCGGCATCCGGACACCGTCGTGCTGTCGTTGGGCACTGGTCATGACCGCGACTATTCCGAGGGCGCCGCCTACCGGGACTATTTCGACAACGACCGCCTGATGTTTCAGGTGCCGACCCGGGACGATCGCCTCGACAACAAGGCGGAGATGGTCGTCATGCTGCTGGACGACCCGTCAGGTGGCGATCGGCATCCCGTCGCGATCTCAGCCGAGTTCCTCGAGGATGAGCCGATCTTCCAGCAGGAAGTCGCCGGGCAACCGTTTGTCGTGGTGACCAGCGAGGCTGGCGAGAATCGCATCTACGATGCCGCGGGGCGACAGTTCGACGCGGCGTTGGACGACGACCGCGTCGTCGACGCGGAGGGGCGGATCTGGCTGGTGACCGAGGAAGCGCTTGTGTCTGAAACGGATCCCGCGATGCGACTGGCGCGTCTGCCTGCGCACCGGGCCTTTTGGTTCGGATGGTATGCGCAGTTTCCCGACACGACGGTCTTTGACTAGGTCCGCCCTGGCCCCCCTGGAATTGCCAACCTGGGGCCGAGTCTGCTACGGTGAGGCGTTTGTCCGTGCGGTCGCGAGTGACCGCGCGTCACCCAAGGAGTGGACTCAATGAGAATGCTCGTCGCATGCTGCGTCATGGTCGTCATGGCCGTGGCTGTGGTTGGCGCCGGGGGAGCTCAGGCTCAGGAACTCAAGGTCGGCGATATGGCGCCGGCATTCAGTCTCCCGGGTACCGACGGCAAGACGCATAGTCTGTCTGACTATGCGGGTACGCCGGTGGTGCTGGCCTGGTTTCCCAAGGCGTTTACCGGCGGTTGAACGGCCCAATGCAAGTCGCTGCGTGAATCCAGCGATGCGTTGAGTCAAATCGACATGAAGTATTTCATGATCAGTGTCGATGATCCTGAGACAAACAAAGAGTTCGCGGAGTCGCTCGACTCTGACTTTCCGCTGCTCAGCAATCCGACCAAGGAGATTGCGGAAGCGTACGGTGTCGTGACGGCGGAGCGGGCATTCCCCTTCCGGTGGACCTTCATCATCGGCGGCGACGGCAAGATCCTCAAGATCGATAAAGAGGTCAATCCGGCGACGGCAGGGCAGGACCTCGTGGCGCACATGGCGTCGCTCGGGCTGGACTAGCGCCACCGGGCGTTAGAGGGAAGACAGGCACAAACAAAGGACCGGCGCCCGCACCGCGGATTCCGGTCCTTTTTTCTTGTGTAAGGCGGGCGTGTGGAGCCGGTCAGTTGTCGTCCTTGTCCTTGCCAGGGCCCATCTCGTCCTTGAATCCCCGGATCGCCTGCCCCATGCCCTTGCCCAGGCCGGACAGCCGGTTGGCGCCAAAGATGAGCATGAGGATCAAGAGGATGATGACCAGTTCCCAGATCCCGATCGGGCCCAGGAGCGCGAAGATCACTGGCTGCTGCATGAACACACCTTCCAAATCTCGCGACAATCCGCACCCACAGATTATCACGAGCGACGTGCGGTATCGGACTTCAGCTAGGCGTCTGATGGAACGGCCAACGCCGCAGTGAACGCCGGGTCGGCGCGAATCGGGTCAAAGTCGGGGTCGGACGTGGCTCGCGCGCGGTTCAACGCCGGCATGGCCTCGATTGACTCCCGTAGATAGCGGACCGCCCGCTCAACGTCGCCGTGAATTCCATAGAGCGTGGCGATGTAGTACTTCGTCGACGGGTCGTCGGCGCCGCGCGCCAGACGCCGCTCGAAGCCGGCCACTGCGGCCTCGAAGTAGCGGTCTGCGTCGGCGCGCTGGTTCAGGCGCTGATAGGCCGCCGACAATTTGACCTGCAGTTCGATGAGACTACGTTCCTTCAGCGCGTGATCTGAGGACGTGAGCGCGGCGAACTCGTGCTCATAGAGCGGGATGGCCTCCAGGGGTCGGCCTTGCAGGTAGTACACATACCCCAGCCGCGTATGGGCTCCGACGATCCGAAGCCCTTCTTTGCCAGACACGAACCGTTCCTGCAAATCGACGGCGACCTTGCAGGAGCGTTCCGCCTGGAGATAGTTCCCCTGCAGCGCATAGAGCAGACCCAACTGCAGATGGGCGTATCCCAGGTCCGGATTGATCGCGATCGCGCGTTCCAATTCGATCGTTCCCGCCTCAATGTCTCCGCGGCCAATCCAATGGGCGCGGGCTAGCGACTGGTGGGCCCCCGCGTCGCCCGGCTCCAAACGGACCGCTTTACGAATGGCGGCGATCGCCTCGTCGAATCGTCCAAGCGACAGCAGGGCCGACCCAAGCCACCGATGGGCGTCGGCCAACGTGGGGTCCAGTTGAATGGCGCGCCGTCCCACGGACACCGCTTTCTCCGAAAGTTCCCGCACGCTGGTGAAAGACCCCTTGAAGTCGTACGCGAGGGCGAGCGCGGCCCACGCCGCCGCGTACTCGGGGTCCTGGATGGTGGCCTGCTCCAGCAGCACAATCGCGTGGTCGAGCGCCTGGGGGCTGCCCTCCATGATCTTCATCATGGCGCGGGAGCGATTTTCGTAGGCCTCCACGGACGCTGTTTCCCGGCGCTCGATCGCGGCCATCTCGCTCTGGCGGAGATGCAACTGCATCCCCTGGCTCAGCTCATACACGATCTGGTCCTGCAGGCTGAAGATATCGCCGATCGCGCCGTCGATCTTGACGGTCCGGGTGACCGTCCCGGATTCGACCTCGACGAATCGCGCGGTAATACGGATGAGGTCTCCCAGCCGCTGATAGCCGCCGGTCACCAGCCAGGTCGCCCGGAGCTGCCGTCCCACCTCGATGGTGACCCGCTCTTCGAGCCCGCTCCCGCTACCGGCCCCGAGAATGCGCAACGCGTCGAACACGCGTTCGCGTCCGATCAACGTCAGTTCCTTGATGCTCTTCAGGTCTGCGCTGACCGTTTCTGCAATGCCGGACCCGATCCAGTCGTCAGAGGGTTCGCGGGTGATGTTGGCGAATGGGATCACCGCGACGGCATTGGTCGGCGTCGGGGGCGCGGGAGGACGAGCGCCGACCGCGAGCCCCGAGGCGGACACGGTGGTGCTGTCGGACCGGCGCCGACCGAGCTCTGCTTTGAGCGAACGGAGGTCGACGAGCAGTTCGCGGGCTGACTGGTAGCGTGCGTCAGGCTGCTTCTGCAGCAGCTTCCGCACCGTATCTTCCAAACGCGGCGGGACGTCATAGTTCAGCCGCGCCAGCGGGGGAGGCTCGGCGTGGACCAGTGAATCTACGAAGGCCGTGGCGGTGTCGCCCTCGAAGGGGAGCCGTCCAGCCAGCGATTCGTAGACAACGACACCAAGTGAGAAGAGGTCGGAGCGGGTGTCGACGGTTCGACCCAGCGCCTGCTCTGGAGACATGTACGACACCGTGCCCACGATCAGGCCGAGCGTGGTCTGCGCCATGGTCTGCGCCGCGTCACGATCCGCTTCCGGCCCCGTGAACTTGGCGAGGCCGAAATCGAGCACCTTGACTCGGCCGTGATCGTCCATCACCAGGTTCGCCGTCTTGATGTCCCGGTGCACGATGCCATGTCCATGGGCCTCGTCGAGCGCGTCGCCCACCTGCAGTGTCAGGTTGAGCGTCTGGCGCACGGTCAGTGGCCCGCGTTTCAGCCGTTCCGCGAGCGTCTCGCCTTCCACCAACTCCATGACGATGAAGAGGGTGCCGTTCTCTTCACCAATGTCGTAGGTGGTGGCGACGGCGGGTGACCGCAACATGGCTACCGCCCGGGCTTCCTTGAGCAGTCGTTCCCGACGGTCCACATCTCGGTCGTGGGCTGGATCAATGAACTTGAGCGCCACTAGGCGGCCCAGCCTCGTATCCCGGGCTCGGTAGACTTCGCCCATCCCGCCGGCG
>SXOW01000506.1 GCA_005778315.1 Acidobacteriota bacterium | reverse complement strand
TGGCGAATCTGGTAGAGGACGGACAGAAACGTCGCTGGATATTGGTATGCTCGGCCGGGACGGGCGTCAGAATGAGGTATTTCGGGTAGGCATGACTCTTGCTCCTCTCTGTCATCGTTGGTCGCCTGTATGGGACGGCTTGGAGCCGACAATGCTGGGGAGCCGGGCGGCCAGCATCCTTGAGGGGCATCGCATGTCGATGCCCCTCTTCTTTGTGTGGTCGGGACATCCCGTGGACGTCGTCCACCGACCTGCCTCGGGCAGCGAACCCGTCGCATGACCGAGCCGCCTGGAACCATGCCACGGATCGATCTGAACGCAGATGTCGGCGAATCGTTCGGCGCCTATACGATCGGCGAGGACGAGGCCCTGCTGCGTCACGTGACGTCAGCCAATATCGCGTGTGGCTTCCACGGCGGAGACCCGTCTGTCATGCGGCGGACGGTGCGTCTGGCGGTTGAGAACGGGGTGGCGGTCGGCGCTCACCCGGGCTTTCCGGACCTCCAGGGTTTTGGCCGTCGAGCCATGGCGTTGTCGGCGCAGGAAGTCGAAGACCTCGTGGCCTACCAAGTTGGCGCGTTGGCCGCGATCGCGGCAACGGAGCAGACCCGTCTGCACCATGTCAAGCCACACGGCGCGCTCTACAACATGGCGGCGCGCGACCGCGTGCTGGCCGACGCCGTCGCCCGCGCGGTGGCCACCGTCGACGCGACCTTGGTGCTGTATGGATTGTCCGGCTCGTGCCTCGTCGATGCGGGTGAGGCGGCCGGGTTGCGGACGGCGGCCGAAGTTTTCGCCGACCGCGCCTATAACAGCGACGGATCGCTGCTGTCTCGCGGGGAGCCGGGCGCAGTCATCGACGACCCGCAGGCGCTGGTCGCGCGCGCCCTACGCCTGATAGAGGACGGGGTCGTGACCGCCCACGGGGGCGAGCGCGTTGCGCTGCGATCGGACACCATGTGCGTGCACGGCGATACACCCGGCGCCGGTGACCTCGCCGCGCGCTTGCGGAACGGCCTCCGGACTTCCGGGATACGCGTGCTTCCGTTCGGCCGCGACTAGCGTCGCCGCTGAAACCGGTCGGCCCTTAGTGAACGGTGTAGGGCTCGGTCAGCGCGAACTCGGCGATTTCTGCGTCGAAGCCGTCGCCGCCGCGTCTGACCATCTGGTATGTTCCGCGCATCGAACCGAATGGGGTCGAGAGCGGGCACCCGGATGTGTACTCGAACGATTGGCCGGGTGCCAGCGTGGGCTGGTGACCGACGACACCAGGCCCCCTGACCTCTTCCACGCGATTCGACCCATCGGTGATAATCCAGTGCCGGCTCACCAGCTGGACCGTGTCGCGACTCTCATTCGAGATACGGACGGTGTAGCTGAAGAACCACCGCCGCAACTGGACATCGGCGTGTGTGAACTGCGACGTGACGATGACGCGAATCCCCTCGGTCACGGCCTCCGATGTGTGGACGCTGTTGTCCTGCATGCGTTCTCTTGGCGACCGGCGTAACCGGGCCGCTCATCCCCGCTCCCACCGACTATAGTAGCGGAGATTCGGCACCTCGTCAGAAACGGCGTGCCACGATGGCGTCTCATGATTCCGATTGCCACGTTACTGCGCGGCTACCAGACCGGCTATTTCCCGATGGCCGTGGACGAGGGGCTGCGGTGGTTCTCACCGGGACGGCGCGGGGTGATCCCGTTGGAGACATTCCGCGTGCACCGGCGGCTGGCACGTCTCGTCCGGCAGGGACGCTTTCGTTGCACCGTCAACCGCGCGTTTCGAGAGGTCATTACGGCCTGCGCGTCGCGCGTCGACGACTCCGGGAATTGGATAGACCGCGAGATCCTGGAGAGTTACTGCGCGCTGCATCACGTGGGTCACGCGCATTCGGTCGAAGTCTGGGATGCGGACCGACTCGTCGGCGGGTTGTACGGTGTGAGCCTGCGAGGGGCGTTCTTCGGAGAGTCGATGTTCCACCATGTCCGCGACGCCTCGAAGATCGCGCTGGTGTGTCTTGTCGAGCGGCTGCGCGCGCGCGGGTTCGTGTTGCTCGACATCCAGTGGGTGACGCCTCACCTGCGCCAGTTTCGTGCCGTGGAGATGTCGCGAGCCCGCTACCTGGCCGCTCTGCGCGAGAGTTCGGAACGGGACTGCGTGTTCGCCGAGGCGGAGGAGGCCGGTCGGACGATCAGTTGGACACAAACGCCGGACGACTCTGGCTCTGGGCCAGGTTCCAGCTCAGGGCATGCACCAACTGAACCACGCGCGCCATCTTCTGGTAGTTGAGGGTCTCTGGCTGGTCTCGCTCGGTGTGGTAGTCCGGGTGGAGGCCGGTGTGGATGAACAACGCCGGCACGCCCTCATGAAGAAACGGCCACTGATCGCTGCGACGGAGCAGATTCGACGCATTGTCGTCGTAACGGAACCGGAGCTGGAGTCGGGTGAGGTCGTTGGCCTGCTCGGCGGCACGCTTGAGGTCCGGCGAACGGCTGTACCCGAGGATATTGACCGCGTTGCGGTTCGACTCGGCCGTTTGCGGCGCAAGTCCCTGGAACCGGACGCCGTCCGCGGCCGGGACTTCTTCGTCGCGGCCGATCATGTCCATGTTCAGCACCGCCACGGTTCGCGCCAAGGGATGCAGCGGGGCTGCCGTGTACGACCACGCGCCCAGCAGTCCCTGCTCCTCGGAGTTCCAGGCTGCGAGCAAGATGGAGCGCCGCGGGCGCAGGCCGTCGCGGGCCGCGGCCTGATACGCCTCGGCGATCTCGATGAGTCCAGCCACGCCTGAGGCGTTGTCGTCAGCGCCGTTGAACACGCGATCTCCGTCCGCTCCCTCGTGGTCGTAGTGAGCCGTAATGAGCACCCACTCGTCGCGCAGGGTGGGATCCGTGCCCTCGATCAGACCGACGACGTTGCGGTTCGGTTGGACACGACGATGGACGGAGGTTGTGACTTCTACGTGTTGCCCCGGGAGCGGGACCGCGTCGATTCCGCCCCTACGTTCGGCGCGGGTCGCGCCCAGCTCGCGCATCGTGTGCCCCGCGTTCTCGACGATGCGTGTCGCCAGCTCGCCGGAGACCTGGGCCACCGGGATCGTGACGTTGGTCACCCACTCAGCCACCTGATAGTCCGGTTGGTGCCGTGGCCGCTCAGGCCACACGGTCCGCAGCGGGTGCGACGTACCACGCGCCGACTCATGGTTGTGCAGGTCCGGGGCGATGAGCACCGCGGTCGCGCCAGCGGCCTGCGCGGCGAGCACCTTGCGCACCGATCGCGCGTGTTCGGAGATCATCTGACCGTCAAACGAACTGTCCGTGTCGAACTCCCCCGGTTCGTGGTTGAGGATCAGCGCGACCTTGCCAGCGAGGGCGTTCGACGACTGGTAATCGTTGTGGTTGAGCGACGCCGCGCTGATGCCAAACCCCATGAAGACGACGTCGCCCTCGGCGGTTCCCGTACCGCTGCTGCTGTCCGGATAGTAGGTGTCGCCGAAGGTCACTTCGGTCGGGGGGACGCCTGTCACCACGAGCCCGTTATCCTCGCCGAGCGTAGACGTCACGAGGTCGAAGTCGTGAAAATGTGAACCCGTCGTCCCTACGCCGGAGAGTCCTAGTCGCTCGAATCGCGAGGCGATGAAGTCCGCGGCCTGCCGATTGCCCGGTGTGCCGGTCAGCCGGCCTTGCATGCTGTCGCCAGCGAGAAAGCTCACATCCGCCTCGAGATCGGCAGGCCGGATGGAGTTGCCGCCCGGAGCCGCGGCCCCAGGCTGCCCCTGCGCCGAGACGATGCCCGCGACCACCAGAGCAGTCCCCGCCGCCGTCGTCAGTAACCACCTCGTGCGCATCCCGGCCATTCTATAGCGCCGGCCCTGCGGTAGGATGGCGGCACCGGAGGTGAGGCACGAGATGACGATGGATGCGCTGCAGGACCGACCACGCCGATTCCTCGCGGGGATGGTGGTCGCCGCCATCTCTGGCGTCGGCTGCGGATCCGGATCGGCCCCGATGACCTCCCCCGCCTTCGACGTCATGGAGCGCTCCATCGTGGAACTGACCACCGCGCTCGAGGCCGGCGAGGTGACGTCTCGACAGCTGGTGCTCGGGTATATGGACCGGATCGCGGCCTACGACGGTCAGGGTCCCGCGTTGAACGCGATGGTGTTGGTCAGCGACGACGCGCTGCGGGTGGCTGACACACTGGACGCCGAGCGCGCGCAGGGGCGGACGCGCGGTCCACTCCACGGCGTGCCAGTTGTCATCAAAGACAACTACGACATCGCCGGCATGCCCACCAGTGCCGGGGCCATGGGGCTCGCGACGTCCATACCGCCGGACGACGCGTTCCAGGTGCGACGCCTGCGGGAAGCGGGCGCCATCATCCTGGGTAAGACGAATATGCATGAGCTCGCCCGGGGTATCACGACGGTAAGTTCCATCGCCGGTCAAACTCGGAATCCCTACGATCTGTCGCGCAATCCGGGCGGGTCGAGTGGCGGCACCGGCGCCGCGGTGGCCGCCAGCTACGCCGCGGTCGGCATGGGGAGCGACACCTGTGGGTCCATCCGCATTCCAGCGGCACATCATGCGCTGGTCGGGTTGCGGGGCACACGAGGGCTGGCCAGCGGCGACGGCATCATTCCGCTGTCGAGCACCCAGGATATCGGGGGGCCGCTGGCGCGTTCAGTGGAGGATCTGGCGATCACCCTCGACGTGACGGTCGGTCCCGACCCGGCCGATGAGACGACCGAACGGGGGCGTGGGCGTATTCCGGCGACCTATACCGAGGCGCTGGACGCTGGGGCTCTTCGCGGCGCCCGCGTCGCGCTGCTGCAGGAACTGCTGGGGGCGAGCGCGGCCGAACGCCCGGTGCGATCCGTCATCGAGGCCGCCGCTGAGGAGATGCGCATCGCCGGGGCTGAACTGGTCGACATCGGCGACACGGAGTTCGGGGCCCTGCTGGACGGCGCCTCGGTGATCGGCCTCGAATTCAAATTCGACTTCGACCGTTATCTGGCGGCGACGCCGGGCGCCGCTGTACGCTCCCTGGCGGAGTTGGTGGAGCGGGGGCTCTATCATCAGGTGCTCGGTTCGGACGCCCTCCAGGCGTCGCTCGACGTGGAGAGTCTCGACACCGACGACTATCGCGGGCGTCTGGCCAAACGCACCGCGGTGCGTCTCGCGGTAGAGGCGCTCCTTGATGAGCATGATCTGACCGCTCTCATCTATCCCACCATCCGTGAGACAGCGCGACCGATCGGACTGGAGCAGCCCGGCACCAATTGTGAGTTGAGTGCGGTTTCCGGATTGCCGGCGATCACCGTCCCCGCCGGGTACGCCACGGACGGTATGCCGGTGGGGCTGGAGATGATCGGCCGTGAGTTCTCCGAAACGGATCTGATCGGGCTGGCGTTTGCGTTCGAGCAACTCACCGCGCATCGGCGACCCCCGGAGAGCACGCCCAGTCTGGTCACCCCGCCCGCGCGGGAGCAGGTCGACGTTGCGGCCGCCAGTGACGGCGGGGCTGGTCTGCGGGCGCGGTTTTCACTGGATCCCGCCAGACGCCGGCTGCACTACACGCTCACGGTGCACGGCCTGATGGACAGCGATGTGTTGTTTTCGCACCTTCATCGAGCCGTCGATGGGGCGGCGGGACCGGTGACGCACCTGCTTGGCGGCCGAGCCGCGGCTCGTGTCACCGGCGCGGTCGATTTGTCCGCGGCCGATCTGCGCAGTCTGCGGGAGGGTGGGCTGTATGTGGATGTGCACACGCGCGCCGATTTTGACGGCGTGCGAGCCGACATTGCCTGGCCGGCGTCGCATCTCGACGGAACCTGACCCCGGCCGGGCTGGCAGCGAATCCCTGGCTTTATCCGGGGTGGCGGCTCTGGGGTCCGCGGCTACTCGAGGGTGAGTCCCGCGCCCGGTCCGACCGGGAGGCCGAGCAGCATCCAGACCACCAGGAGGCCCGACCAGCAGATGAGGAACACCGCGGTGTACGGCAGCATCGTGGCTACCACCGTCCCGATGCCAGATTGCTTGTCGTAGCGCTCGAAGAACGCGACGATCAGGGCGAAGTAGGACATCATCGGCGAGATGACGTTGGAGGAGCTGTCGCCGATGCGGTAGGCCGCCTGGGTCAGTTCGGGTGTGTACCCGAGCAGCATGAACATCGGCACGAAGACGGGAGCCATGATGGCCCACTTGGCCGATGCGCTGCCCATGAACAGGTTGATGAGCGACGAGAGCAGCACGAAGGTCAGCATCAGCGGGATGCCGCCCAGACCGGAGCTCCGGAGCGTTTCCGCCCCTTTCACCGCCATGATCAGCCCCAGGTTGGTCCAGTTGAAATACGCGACGAACTGGGCTGCGAAGAAGACCAAGACCAGGTAGGTGCCCAATGTGCTGATCGTCTTTCCCATGCCGTTCATGACGTCGGCATCGTTCCGGAATGCGCCGATGGCCACGCCGTAGGCCACGCCAACGACGGTTCCCCCGAGGAAAATGAAGGCGACGATGGCCGAGAGAAACGGCGATTGGAGCAGACCGCCCGTGTCGGGGTCGCGCAAGAACCCAGTGGCTGGCACCGTCCCCCAGAGCAGGAAGCCCACGAAGACCCCCGCTGCCGCGAGTGCGGCGAGCAGCCCGCGGCGCTCGGTTGGTGACAGCGCCTGGAGCGCGCCATCCGAGGCGTCGGTCGCGCCGTCGCTCGTGCAGCGTCCGAGCCGCGGAATGACGATCCGCTCCGTGACCCAGGTGCCCGCGGCGGCGATGACGAACGTCGACACCGCCATGAAGTAATAGTTGGCGGCCGGATTCACGTGGTACCCGCTGTCGATGATGCGGGCCGCCTCCTCGGAGAGTCCGGCGAGGAGCGGGTCGATCGTACCCAGCAGCACATTGGCGCTGTAGCCGCCGGAGACGCCGGCGAACGCCGCGGCGAGCCCGGCGATCGGATGACGCCCAGCGCCGAGAAAAATGATCCCCCCCAGGGGCACCAGGAGGACGTAGCCGATTTCGCTCGCGGTGTTGGAGATGACACCGGCGAACACGATCACGAACGTCAGCAGGTGCTTGGGCGCCG
>SXOW01000505.1 GCA_005778315.1 Acidobacteriota bacterium | reverse complement strand
CTGAGGCAGGATGGACACCTCAGCGCCGACGACTTGGTGCACTTGATGCGCCGGGAAGACCAGAAAATCAGCCGCGCCACTGTCTATCGCACCCTGCAGTGGATGGTCGATGCTGGCATCGCCCGCAAGGTCGACTTCGGCGAGGGCCGGTTCCGCTTCGAGCACTCCTACCGTCATCCGCGGCATTTCCATCTGATCTGCAAGTCCTGCAGCCGGTCGTCGGAGTTCCTGAGCTCAGACATCGAGGTGCTGCTCGAAGAGGTTACGGCCGCGCGTGGGTTCCAAGCCCGTCAGAGTGTGCTCCAGGTCCACGGCATCTGTGAGGATTGCCGCGAGGGACGTGAGGCGCGGCCGACCGGGGCCACCACGGAACTGCTGTTCGCGCGGGATGCCCTGAAAATGGCGATCGCCACCGAGCGCAGCGGCCTTGCGTTCTATTCGCGGGGTGCCCAGCTGGTGCAGGACACACGCGCGCGGAAGGTGTTCAAGCGGCTTTCCAGTGAGGAGACTGACCACCTGGAGACGTTGGACGCCCGGTATCAGGAGTTGCTCGCCGAGGACCCCAAGCTCGAGTCGTATCCCACCTTTCTGTTTTTCAAGGGCGCCGCGGACGGGTTGTTTGCCTCCGGCGCCGACGAACTGGGCGGCGTGGCGGACGATCGTGAGGCTCTCATGATTGGTATCCGATGCGAGCGCGCCTCGCACCAGTTCTTCAAACGGTACGGTCAGCGCTTCGAGGACTCTGAGGGGAAACGCATTTTCCTGGAGTTCGCCGACGAAGAGCGCGAGCACCTCGAATTGCTCATCAGTGAGTATCGAGCCCTGGTTGCCCGTCAGGGCAAATCAGCCAGCGGATCCACGACGTAGAGTGGACCGGCCGAGTCATCAACGCCCGTCTGGTTTTTGCGCGACGACCTGAGCCACCGCCGCCGGCGCCGTCACTTCCTCGTCGTGCCACAGGTCCCAGTCGTCGAACGCGGCACGCAGTTCGCCAGGCCGCAGCAGGAAATCCGGCGATCGCGGACCGGTGCCGAGCGACCGTTGCGCCACCGTGAACGTTTCGTAGATCACGACGCCACCGGGGCGGATCGCGTCACGCAATCCGTTCCACATCGTCCGCTGCAAGTAGTTGGTGCAGATCACCAGGCTGAACCGCTCGCGCGGAAGCAGTGTCGACTCCAGGTCGGCGACCCAGAGCGACGCGCTGTGCAAGATACCTGTTCTGGCCGAGTGTATCCGCGACAGGTCCCGGTCGACCCCGAACACACGGAACCCCAGCGCAGCCGCCACGCGGGCGTGCCGCCCGGTGCCCATCGCCAGGTCGAGCATGGCGGGGTCATCCGGGCTGCGTCCGAGCCGCTCGCGGACGATAGGGAGCCACCGAGCGACGAAGGGCGAAGCGGTCTGCCCCGTGCCCGGTTTTTGCGCTGATATGATCGACGGCTGATGTCCGCTGCCCTGATCACTGCGTCTATCCTCTCGCTCGTGGGACTCCTCGTCAGCTTCGCGCTCGGCTACATGGTGGCTGGGCCCGACGACGTGCTGGCCCACGCCTCGCTTGCCATCTTCACCACGCTCATCACCCTGCTTGGCCATTCGATGACCATGTTCTATCTCATCGGCAAGGTCAAAGCCATCAAGGATGCCGTGATCGAAGGGGAGCTGAAGACGGACGCCGTGGCGCGCGCGTCGGCGCTGCGAGGGCCCGTGTTCAAACTCGGTTCGATCGCGATGGGGCTCACCATGCTGACCGCCATTTTCGGCGGCGGAGTCGACACTGGGGTGATTCCATCCGGGTTCCACTCGCTCCTGGCCACCATGGCCGTCGTGGCCAACTTCCTCGCGTTACGGGCGATCGTGGATGCCCTCGCCGCGTCCTCCAAGATTGTTGACGAGGTCAACCGAGACCTCGGGGTCTGACCTCGTCGGCTACCGGTGTTCTCCAAGATCCTGCTTTTCGATATCGATGGCACCCTGCTGTTGTCGGGGCGTGCCGGATACCGTGCGCTGACGGCCGCGTTCCAAGAACTCTTCGGGGTGGAGCGCGGCTTCGACCATGTCCCGGTGGCTGGGATGACCGACGAGCTCATCTTGACCGACGCCCTGGCGCGGGCCGGCGTGACGGCTGATGCGACCGCGCGCGAACGATTCCATCGGCGGTACTGCGAGTTGTTTGTCGATGAGATCCACCTCCCCGGGCCACGCAAGGGGTTGATGCCGGGCGTGTTCCCTCTGCTGGAACGACTGAGTCAGCTGGCACAGGTTCGGTGCGGGCTCGTCACCGGGAATTTCGCCAGGCCCGCGCGCATCAAGCTGGAGCATTTCGATCTATGCCGCTTTTTCCATTTTGGCGCCTATGGGGATGATGCGCCGGTGCGAGACGACCTGGTGCCGATTGCGATCGAGCGAGCGGGCCGCGCCGGCGTGAGCGTCGAGGCGGCTCGGGACGTGCTCGTGATTGGCGACACGCCCCTTGATGTCCAGTGCGCGATAGCGGCCGGAGCTCGATCCATCGCCGTAGCGACCGGGAGCTACGATCTCGCGTCGCTGCGTCAGACGCAGGCGGATGCCGTCCTCGCGGATCTGAGCGACACGGACGCCGTGGTCGACCTGCTGCTGACCGGATAAGAGCCGGCTCGTCGTGTCCCTGGCCGGCCCGGGACTATGCCCGCGCATCCAGATCGACGAGGCTGAGTCCGGCCTTCGCTAGGAGGTCGAACAAGGGCTGTGCATCCATGGTCGGATCCGGGTGAAGCGTGGCGGCGGGCAGCGCCGGAAGGTCTGGTCCCACATCGTCGCGCAGAAAGTAGGCGTTGACACCCCGCGGCTCGACCAGCACGAGCCGGTATCCCTTCTCTCGCCCAAGTCGTTCGAATGCCGCCAATGACGCTCCGTAGTACTGGCGGGTGACGGTGGCAAATGTGCCCCGGTCGAAGGCAGGGTCGTAGGGCACGGTGACCGCGCGCTCCGGGCCGAACGCCGCGTTGAACTCAAGAATGACGATGCGAGGGGAACAGGCATCAAGCCGCTGCCAGACCCAGTAGTCGTTGCCGTCGATGTCCAGACTCAGTAGATCGATCTCTCCTGTAAGTTCGCTGTCCGACACCAGCTGATTGACGTTGTCGGTGGTGATCCACGCGCCACGGGTCTGCACCCCGTACTGCGCGAAACGGGCGTGGAGCCGATCGGCTCTGGCCGGGCTGCCGTCCACCATCAGCCCGGTCCACCCGCAGCTTTCCGCCAGGAACCCCGTATTGCCGCCGTTCACCCCGGCTCCGATCTCGACAAATCGGCGGTTCGATTCCCCTACCTGGCGGATGAACGCCAGCGTGATGCCGTCCTCTTCGTTCTGCGACAACTCGTGAAACCGCTGCGACAGGATGTTGTGCGGGAACGGGAGCGCCGATTGGTCAAGGTATCCGCGGCGCACCAACGAGTGCACGTTGCGTTCGACGTGTCGAAGGCGCCCGTCGATGCCACGGGTGTTCGTGCCGAGTTTGGCGTCGACCCGATCGAGCCCCTCCGTCATGACGCGGATCGCGGATTTGATCTTGCGCAGCTCGCGTTCGGACTCTTCTCCCGCGCGGACGAGTTGGCGATTCAGGCGGCGGAGTTCCGTTTGCAAGTCAGCGCGGAGTTCCTTTTGCAAGTCAGCGATGTCGTGCCGGGACGGGACCCCGAGCACGCGCAGTACCCACGCGCGCAACCGCCTGTACCACCCAGTCACCAGGCGGGTCGCTCCGAGATCCGGGTCACAGTCATCCTACGCATGCCAGTTCCGGAGTGTCCGGTGGAGCAGGGACGGCCCGCACGCCACGGCGCCCAGATGTTGGCGGAAGCGCCTGGGAGTCGAACCCAGCCCCCCCGCGTTAGCGGGGGGCGACCGGTTTTGAAGACCGGGAGGGCCACCGGGCCCCGTTCGCTTCCGTGCGGCCCCATCATCCCACGGGACGACTGAATTTCGGGGTGCGATTGCCAGCACCGCGGTCGTCGTGAGCCACTGCGGATTGGGGGCGTACCAGGGCGATCGAACGGTACGCAACCGTGTCTCGTGAGGGAACGATGCGAGAGTTTTTTGATCTCGGGGAGAGATCAGACGACGAGAAGCGGCGCCGTCCCGGCGTGACGCGGGGACGGCCCGGCAGGGTAGCTAGTCCTCAATCAGCCGGACTTCGCCAGCGCGTGGGCCTTTGCCCGAGTCCTCGGCGGTGAAATCAACCCGCTGGCCTTCCCGCAACAACTCGAACACGGCTCCGCGAACCGAACTACGGTGGAAGAAATGCTCGATTCCGCCCTCGTCGCGGATGAATCCGAAACCTTTGTCGATCAACAGACGCGCGATAGTGCCGCTGGCCATACCCTACTCCTCCGATGCCCGAATCCCGGTGCCTTCGCGCGGAGCACAGACGCGCCACGCAATGGCCCTGGACCTAACGGACCCCGCCTCCCAACTGTGCCGGTTGGCAAGGACAACCGCCAGAACCTCCCGCGACTCCCTGCGAGCGCGGGTTTTCGAGAATGCCGCTGCCGATGCTACGTCGTGACGCGGCGAACTCAGCCCAAAACAGTGTGCAGAGCCACGCGACAAATTGCCGAATGAGACTGGCCTACCATTTTGAGTAGGCACATGGTAGTGAGCTTGATCGGTAGAAGTCAAGCCCGTGATGGTGCTTTGCCGGCCCTCGGACTCACTGCGAATCCGCCGCGGCCTGGCGGATGATAGGCTCAGTTCACTGCCACGCCCGGTCGCCAGCGGACGGGCGCGACGGGGCGACCTACTCGGTCGCGGCGTCCTTTGATGGGACCGGTGTGGCGGTGGTATCGGCCGCCGCGGGCTTGGGTGGGGGAGCCGGCTTCACCGCCGAATAGGTGGTCCAGAAATGGCGATTGCACTGCGGACATTCCCAAAATTGCTGCACTGGCCACGGATCTTGCGGGGCCGGGTCTTTCAACTCCATCTGGGACCCGCACCGCTGGCAACGAACGCTGACGTCGGGGTGGTTCATAGCGAGACAGATTGTAGTGTTCAGCCCCAACGATTCGCAACCTACGGCTCCATGAACCCATCAACCTAGGTGGTTCGATGATTCCAGGTGTGATCCTGTCCGGCGGTGCATCGTCCCGGATGGGCGGACGCCCCAAAGCGCTGTTACCGACGGGACGGGGAGACGAGACTTTCGTGGGGCGCATCGCAGCTACCCTCAGGTCAGGCGGAGTCAGCGACGTCGTATTGGTGACCGGGTATCACGATGACGCCATCGGCAGGTGTGTCTCGGCGTTGCCGACGCCGGTGCGTCTGGTGCGCAACCCGAAGCCTGAAGGGGGGCAGCTGTCGTCCCTCCTCGTCGCCCTGGAGGCGGTTGATCAGCCTGACGTGCGCGCCATCCTGGTGACGCTCGTCGATCTGCCGCTACTGCAGGTGTCAACGGTACGGGCGGTGCTTGAGGGATATCGCGGAACTGGGGCTCCGCTGGTGCGACCAACTCGTGACGGCCGCCACGGACATCCGGTCGTGTTCGATCGCGTGTTGTTCGATGAACTTCGGCGAACGGACCTGGCCCTTGGGGCCAAGCCGGTCGTGCGGGCGCACGCCGCCGAGGGGGTCGACGTTGCGGTCAATGACGACGGCGCGTTCACGGACATCGATACGCCCGAAGACTACGAGCGCGCGTTCAATCGACGGTGGTCGGCGACCGGCGGGTAGCGCCAATTAGCCCCGGATGCGAAAGGAAGGATGGTGGACCAGAGGGGGTTCGAACCCCTGACCTCGTGAATGCCATTCACGCGCGCTCCCAACTGCGCCACTGGCCCATCGAGGCAATATTGTATGCCCGGCCCGCCTTGCAAGCAATCCACGGAACGGTCACGGCGCTGACTAGTACTCCGTGAACATGCGCTGGAGTTCATCCCGGTCTGAGGTCGTGGAAAGAGCGAGCATCAGGAGAACCCGGGCTTTGACAGGAGCGAGATCTTCGCCAGAAATGCCGCGGTACTCGCTCGGGCGGGTGTCGCCGTCGTCTGCGGGTTCCTGGTCCGTCGACCCCGGCGACCGGGGCGCGATTCGACCTCGACCTGTACGGGTTGCCATGACGACCGCGACGCCCCGCTCGAGCGCGTAGGCCATCGCGTCCCGCTGGCTCGCGCTGACCCCACCGGCGCCGGCGCCGGCGATGACCAGCCCGTCAGCCCCCAAGTCCGTGGCGGCGCGCACCAAATCGCCGGAGGCGCCCTGGTACGACATCAGAATGTCGACGCGTGGCAGGCGCCTCACGCGCGTGAGGTCAAACTCCGTGTTGGCCGAGTGCCGGTGTTCCGGTCGCCGGTAATAGATGACTCGTCCCCCGGCGGCGCTGCCGAGGATACCGTAGCGGCGCGATTCGAAGGTGTACAGGTTGTTGGCGTCCGTCTTGGTCACGTCACGGGCTGAGTTGATGTCACCGTTGAACACGACAAGCGTGCCCCGACCCCGTGAGGCGGGGGCACCCGCCACCTGGAACGCATTCCGCAGGTTGACCGCCCCGTCGTAACCAAGCGTGCCCGGACGACGCATGGCGCCCACAACGACCACTGGTCGGTCGGTCCGTACGGTCAGGTGCAAGAAGTAGGCGAGTTCTTCAAGCGTGTCGGTACCGCTGGTCACCACGATCCCCGCCAACTGACCATCCTCGGCGAAGGCCTGGTTGAGCCGACGGGCCAGCCGCAGCCACTGGTCGAGGGTCAACGCGCTGCTGGGAATGTTGGCAAATTCTTCGGTCTCTACCTCGGCGACGTCGCTGAGGTCTGGCACCAGGGCCACCAATTCATCTGCGGTCAGCCTGCCGCCCCCGGGCAGGTTCGAGATGGTGCCACCGGTCGTGACCAGGCGTACGCGCGGCGGTGCCGCGGCGGTCGCGTCCGGGGGAGGAACCCAGAACAGCGCCACAAATACGAGAAGGCCAACCGGCCATAGACGGCGCCACATGATTCGATACCGCGCCGGCTCGCCAATATGGCCCTCTGGCGTGCAACGGCTGGTGTTTCAGTACTATACCGGAACTGTCGAACCCTGGTGGGCGAGGGTGAGCCAATCGGTGAGCTGCTGGACCGCCTGCTCGGCTGTCGAGCCATAGAACGGCATCAACGCGGTCGAGCCGCCTGGGACACTGACGAGGTAAGCACGCCAGCGTTCAGGATCGACGAGCATCGCTTCGATCTGGTACACGCGCCCGTTGATGGGCTGTTCGATGCGGTGGACGGTCACGAGTTTCGCGCGCGTAGTGAACGGGTGATGGGGGTGAAGACGAGGAGGATTCTAGTCACATGGTGGGTGCCGCTGAAAGCGAAGGGAAGCGCGAAGGCCCGTCCACAGCATCGCCGACCGCGGCTTCGCTGCATGGGAGCCCGTAGCAAAAAAAAATGTGGGACTCCGGCGATCCACAGCGCATACACGGTGCGGCCACATTTTTTCCACAGCGCTCCTCGCCAGCGGGACGGCTGCGTGTGAGAAACGCCGATAGCGGAACGCAGTACACTCCGACATAAACCCTGTTGACCCGCTTTCCGCGACCCCGACCGACCGTGATCACCCCTCGAGACACCCGGCTTTTCAGTTGCGCAGATCTCCCGACCTTTCAGCGCACGATCGTGGCGTGTCTGGCTGAGATTGGCCCCTGGGGCCGCCGAGACTCCGTGGTGCTGGTGCCGTCGCACTCGGCTGCCGACCAGCTTCGCTGGACGCTGGAAGAGTGCGCCCTGGATGCCGACCCTGTCCAGGTGTGGCCGTTGGTGTTGACCCGGGACGAGTTCTACGCCGAGTTGCATCGGCGGACCGACACGCCCGCGCCGCGGTTGAATGCGATTGAGCGGCTGGTGTGCGGCCGAGCTGCCGCCGATGAGGCGTTGGCGGCTGGCATGGATCCGCCCTTTCGGTTGAGACCCGGACTGGTCAGCGAGTTCCTCGGGCTGTACGACGAACTCCGACGCCGACAACGGTCCGTAGATACGTTCGAGCGTCTCCTGGTCGAGGAATTGGACCCGAACGCGGAGTTCGATCGTGGCGCCCGTCGGATGCTTCGACAGACCCGCTTTCTAGCCGCGATGTTCCGCGCCTACGAGCGTCGCGTGCTGGCGAGTGGCAGGCTGGACGAGCACGAGCTGCGCCGTGTGGTGCTGGAGGATGGGCTGCGGCGTCCCCTCCAACGCGTCCTGGTGACGGTCACCGACCGTGCCGCCGACTCGGATGGACTCTGGTCCGGTGACTACGACCTCTTGTCGCGTCTCCCCGCGTTGCTGGGCCTCGACCTCATCACTACCGCGAGGCGACTCGACGCCGGTTTGCGGGAGCGATTGAACGACCTGCTGCCCGGCATCGAAGAGACACAGGTTGAGGCGTCCGGCAGCACGGGACCGAAGCTCGTGACCCCGGGGGACGGGTCGGGGCGGCGGCACCACACGTGGCGCGACCGCGAGGAGGAGTTGTTGGCGGTCGTCCGCCACGTGAAGCGGCTCCCGGCCACGGAACGCACGGCCGTCGTGTTCCAGCGGCCCCTGCCGTATCTCTATCTGGCTGCCCAGATCTTTCCCTCGGCGGGTGTGCCGTACGAGACACGCGATACGTTGCCGCTCGCCGCCGAACCGTTCGCTGCCGTTGTGGATGTCGTCCTCGCCTGCGTGGCATCCGGCTTCGCGCGGCTGCCGCTCATCGAACTGCTGCGGAGCCCGCATTTGCGTTTCGAGCACGAGGGGGCGCTGCTGGAGCCTGCTGGGGTGCGCGCGCTGGATAGGGCGCTGTTCGAAGCTCGCTACGTCGGCGACCGCAGTGAGCTGCGTCTTGCCGACGCCTGGAGCGCGGTCGGGAAGCCGAAGCGCGACGCCGCGGCGGTGCCCGCTGCCCGCATCGCCGCTGCCGCCGCCGACGAACTCGACACGTTGGCCGGGCCCGGCGAGTCCAGTCGCCTGCTCGAATGCTTGCGGCGCTTCCTCGTCGCTCACCGTCCAGAACCCCCTGCTGACCCCGCCACGGAGGCGCGCGAGTCGCGAGGGCGCGCCGCCGTGATCGACATCATCAGCGACCTGCGTGACGCGCACCTTCGCCACGACGACCCCGTCACCGATCTGAGGGAACTGACCTCGACCCTCCGTCGCCTCATCGAGGGGGCGACGTTTGCGGCTCCGAGCGGCGAGAGCGGCGTCACGCTGGTCGACGCGGGTGCGGCCGGATATGGCCGGTTTGACAACGTCTTTCTGGTCGGGCTGCTGGATGGCGAGTGGCCGGAGCGTCGCCGACAAAGCTCGCTGTTTCCTGCTTCGCTGCTGTCCCAGTTGGGATGGTCCCGCGACATCGAGCGCTTGCGGGCTGCCCGCGCGGGTCTGGCCGATCTGCTCGGTCTGGCCGCGAGCCGCGTGACGGTGTCTACCGTCGCGTTCGAAGACGACGCGGTGGTCGCGGCCTCCGCCCTCCTCGAAGACCTCGAAGACACGACGTTGCCGCTGCTGGCCGAGTCGCCTCCGCTGGGACCGGTGACGGCCGAGGCGGGGCTGGCGGAGCGGCCGGACGGGGTCGCACTGGCGCCAGACCCGAGCGAGTGGTTGGCGCTGCGGCGCGCTCAGGGCGCTATTCCGGCGCAGCGGTATCGCGGCGCCACCGGTCCGCGCGAGCCCTCGGTCTATGCGGTGAGCGCCGTCGAAAAGTACCTCAGTTGTCCGTTCAAGTACTTTGCGGCGTCGGTCCTGCGCCTCGGCGAAGAACCGGACGACGAGTTGATCATGGCGCCGCGCACGCGTGGCCGGTTCGTGCACGAGGTGTTTCGAGCGTTCTTCGAGCGCTGGCAACGCGACGGTCACGGCCCCATCGATGTCGCAAGACTCGAGGACGCTCGAGCGCTGGCGCGCGCGCTGGCCGAGGAGCTCTTGGGTACGTTGCCGCCGAGCGACCGTGCGGTGGAGCGAGTCTGGTTGCTGGGGTCCCCGGCCGGTATGGGTGTGATCGACCGCTTGCTGACGCTCGAAGCGGACCGCCCCGGTCGCGTGATCGAGCGTCTCCTCGAGCACCGATTCGAGGGCGAATATCACTTGGAAGGCGTGGACGGTCCGACGGCGGTTCGAATCAGGGGTATCGCCGATCGGATCGACCTGCTCGATGGCGGACGGCTGCGCGTCATCGACTACAAGACGGGACGCGCGCCCAGTCGCGGGGAGGCGCTGCAATTGCCCGTCTATGGACGTTGCGCAGAGCTAGAGTTCGCTGGGCGTCACGATACGACGTGGCAGATGGAGTCCGCCGCCTATGTCGCGTTCGGTGAGCCGAGGGCCTGGGTGCCGCTCGATCGCCGCCAGGACTTGAGCCAGGCCGTGGCCGAGGGGCAACACCAGTTCCTGGCCGCCATCGGCGACATCGAACAAGGTCGTTTTCAGGTACGCCCAGCCGAGCCCTACCGGTGCGTCTATTGCGAATACCCAACGGTGTGCCGAAAGGACTACGTCGGCGATGAGTGACCAGATGTCACTATTCGACAGCGACGAGGACCCGCCGCAGGTCACGGCGGTCGGGCCCAAGGGGCCGCTGCCGACGCTCGAGGACGCGCCCGCCCGAGCCTTTGCCACGAATCCCGCGAACAACGTGGTGCTGGAGGCCTCGGCCGGCACCGGCAAGACCACCGTCCTAGTGTCGCGCTATGTGAATTTGCTCCGGGCCGGCGTCGACCCCTCCCATATCCTGGCCATCACGTTCACGCGTCAGGCGGCGGCTCAAATGCGCGACCGCATCATTCGCGAGTTGCGGGTCTCGGCCGAGCGCTCGCAGGACGACCAGCGTCGCTGGCGCGAGTTGCGCGACCGGTTGGGCGAAATCGCGATCAGCACGATCGACGCGTTCTGTCTCTCGTTGCTACGGGAGTTTCCGCTGGAGGCGGACCTCGATCCCGCGTTCGGGATGGCGGACGAGACGGAGGTCCCTCGTTTGGTGCAACTGGCTCTCGACCGGACGTTGGCGCGGTGTGGAGCGCTGGCGGCCGAGGACGTCAATGTCGCGATGGTGCTCGCACGGCTCGGAGCCGGACGCGTGCGAACCGGTCTCGCGCACCTGCTCCAGCGACGGCTTGTCGCGCCCGCGGCCATGCACCGGTTCCTGGCGGCCGGGCCTCGCGATCTCACGGCTGAGGTGGCCTGTCGACGAGCCGCCGTAGACGTGGCTGGCGTCTTGGAACGCGTCAACGGAGGCCTGGTGTGCTTTCTGGCGGATGGCCCTGTCGAGCACCCCCGCTTCGCGATACTCGCCAGAGAGGTTCGACAGCTGCGCGCCATGGCCGATGGCGGCACGGAGCCTCTGCGCTGCACGCTGGACCGCGTACGTGAGTATTTCCTCACGGCAGACGGTAAACCGCGGAAACGCCTCACGGAATTCCGCGCCGACCACTGTCGGAGTCCCGAGGCCTGGCGCTGCCATGCCACGGCGGTCCGGGCACTCGCACCAGACGTGAGCGCGTCGCTGGCGCGGTTCGATCGCGACCTGAACGTAGTCTTGGCTCGTGGGGCGCAGCGGATATTCGCCATCGCGGTGGCGGAATATGAGCGGGAGCTCGCCGCTCGCTCGGTGCTGGACTTCTCCGACGTCCTGCAGCGGGCCCTCGATTTGTTGAGGCGGATGGACGAGTTCGCTCAGAGCCGGTACCGACTCGAGTCGCGCTACCACCATGTGCTGGTCGACGAATTTCAGGACACGAGTCGGGCGCAGTGGGAGCTGGTGTCCCTACTGGTCCAGTCCTGGGGCGAGGGATTCGGGCTCGTGCACGACGCCCCAGTGCCACCGTCGGTGTTCGTCGTCGGCGATCGCAAGCAGTCGATCTATGGATTTCGTGACGCCGATGTTGGCGTGCTGCGCGATGCCGGAGCCTACATCGAGACCTTGCGTCCGGATGGCGATGCCAGACGGTCCATTTCTCACAGCTTCCGGGCGGTGGCGCCCCTGCTGGCGTTCGTCAATGACCTGTTTGGGTGCATGGAGAAAGCCGACAGAGAGCGCGATGGGTTTCGCTACGAACCCTCAGACCGTTTTCCGGTGACGCCGGAGACGACCCCCCCGGCGGGAGATTCGTCGCTTTCCCCGCTTGGTCTCGTAATCGGCGACACCGTCGATGACACCGCGGAACGGGTTGCCCACGAAATTGCCCGGTTGCTCGCAGTCGGCACCATACGCGATCGGGACACCGGCGTGGCCCGGCGTGCCACACCCGGCGACGTGGCGATCCTGTTCCGGTCTCGTGACACTCACCGCGAGTTTCAGGCCGCGCTCGAAGCCCGCGCCATCCCGGCATTCGTGTACAAGGGACTGGGTTTCTTCGACGCCGATGAAATCAAAGACTACCGGGCGCTCTTGAGATTCCTCGCAGATCCGACGTCTGAGCTGCGCACCGCCGCGCTCCTGCGGTCGCGGTTGGTGCGGGTCACGGATGCCGCCTTGGCGGTGCTGGCAGGTCGACTGTCGTCGGCGGTGCTGGCCGAGGACCCGCCACCCCAATTCGACACCCTGGACCCCGCGGATCGGGCGCTGCTGAGTCGGCTACGGGCTAGTGCGAGAGGTTGGGTCGCGGCGGTCGACCGGATTCCTCCCGCGGAGTTGGTCGATCGCGTCTATGCCGAGTGCGCCTACGCGTTCGAGTTGCGCGGGCCGCGTCTGGTGCAGGCGCGTGAGAACCTGAAGAAAATGCGCGCGTTGGTCCGCCGCGTGCAGAACCGCGGGTTCGCGACGCTGGCCCGCATCGCGGATCACGTCGACCGGCTCTCCGGCGATGTCTCGAACGCCGTGGTCGACGCGTTCGACGCCGTCAACTTGATGACGGTGCATGCCGCGAAAGGGCTTGAGTTCCCGGTCGTGTTTCTCGTCGAAATGGCGCGAGGCACTCGAGCGGCGGCTCCACCGATTCGGGTGGTCGCGGATGACGGACGTGGCGAACCGTGCGTGTCCGTCGCACCCTTTCGGTCTGCGGCCGACGAAGACCGGAATGCGCGCGACCGGGAGGAGACAAAACGGCTGTTGTATGTCGCGACGACCCGGGCGCGCGACCGTCTCTACTTGTCAGCCACGAGAACCGCGGGCGTCGTCAGAATCGGCGCCGGGAGTTTCGCCACGGTGCTCCCGCCGTCCCTCGTCCGGGACCTGTTTGGCCCGGCCCTACCGCGTGAGTTGGTGCGTTGGGCGGCCAGCGCTGACGCGCATACCCCCACCGCGTCTCACACATTCTTCGCCGTGGGTCCCGTGGGCGCCGCCGCCACCCTCGCGGAGGCTCGCGACGGTGACGACCCTGAGCCGGAGGCGTGGCTCGAGCCATGGCAACCCGCGGCGGGTTATCGGCGGGTGACGGTCACGGCGCTGGCGGTCGACGGTGGGGCGCCCGTGCACGACACCGGGGTCGCCGGTTCCGGACCGATGGTCGGACGGCTGGTGCATCGGATGCTGCAGCGTGCCGGCGAAACCGGTGGTGTCACCGACGCGGATCTGGAGTCGCACGTCGTGCACGTCATGAATAGTGAAGAGCGCGCGAGGCCGGATGTGCAGGAATTGACGGTGGAGAGCGCCGCCGTGTTTCGCCGCGCGATGAAACGGGCCGACGTCGCCGACATCCTCCGCGCGCACTGCGTCTTCGAGGTCCCGTTTTCCATGCGTCTGGACCACCTGCACCCGCACAGGGCTTTCGCCGCCCACGACACAGGCGAGCCGATTGTCATACGGGGCACGATCGACTGTCTGCAGCGCCGGCCGGACGGCGGGCTGAGGGTGATTGAGCTGAAGACCGGTGGACAGCGGCCGCACCACGAGCGCCAGCTCGCCCTCTACGTTGATGCGGTGCGAGCCATGTTCCCCGAGGCAGTTGTAGACGGCACGCTGGTGTATCTGTAGATCGTTCCCAAAGCCTGTCCGCTCAGACACGGTTCCGAGGGGTCAACCAATAGGTGGTCTCGGACGTCTAAAGCAGGTGTGGGCTATGCGAGTTCGCCTCGCTTCCCTCTGGGTGCGTCGGCGGGGGGTGTCGCCAGCGCGCTCGGCCTGGACGTCGCCGCGTCAGCTGCGGACGAGAACGGGGTCCGCTTCTAGCTTGGCAGCCCACGCGCGCGCGTTCGATTCGGCCTCATCTCGCGTCTGACCGCACAAGAGCACCGAGTCTAGCGGTTGGTCACTCGCGCCGCGCGTGACCCAGGCAACCCAGCGGGCGCCCCGCGATTCAGTCCTGACGCCGAAGTCGTTGGTATTGTTCGTCATCGCCGACGGAATCGTATCGCAACTGGCCACGACCGCGCCACGGGCGTTGACCGGCCGATTGCGCGTCTCTTTCCTCTTCTCATACAATCACAACAAGGTTTTCGCTGCAGGCACACTCGTTGCGTCTCAGCGGACGATACCGCGACGAGAGGAGTTACCTGATCGATGGCATTGACCTGCCCGAACTGTGGCAACGCAAAGACCTTTCTGGCCAAGACGCTACAGATGCACGTGGTCAAAGCGGGCGGGGCGGAGCTGGAACTCTCTGAGCAGACCCCACCGGCCATGCTTGAGCTGCTGTGCGACGACTGTGACACCGAACTGGACTTCGGCTCCATCGATTCGGAACAGCGGCGCGAAATGCTGCTTCTGCTCGGCGTCGGCTAGTCCCCCCGTCGCGCCACTCGCCCATACGTCCGTAGCGCCGCGCATGACTGACGACGCGTGCCATGCAAGCTTCTGGGGTAGACCCTGCGCCCTACTGACGTCGATAGCCGCAAATCAGGCACTGCCACCGGTTGGGCGGGTCCTGTGGCATGCGTGTGGCATCCGGCTGCAGGGCGTGCACAAGGGTCTGCCAGCCCGGTGTCGCGGGTTCGAGGATACCGCCGCAGTCAGGGCAGGTGCCCAGGGAGGGCGTGCGTGGCTTGGTTGCTGGCACTCGAGGCATGCGCCGACCGTACCACCCCGGTCGTGTGTTGACAAGGTCTGAGACCGACTCCTATGGTAGGAATCTACGCCGTGCAGACACCAGGACATCGACCAGGGCGTTGAGGCCAATGCACGAGGACAATCGACCGTCATCCTCGGATATCGACGAGGTCAGGCGTGCCTATCGCGAGCTCGCTCGGCGTGCCCGCGGTGACGACCGCCCCCACGCTTCGCCGGATCGGCTCGCGTCGCTGCATCGCCCATCCGAGACCGTGACGGACCCCGAACACATGGGACCCGCGGACGATCGGTCGGCTCGCGGTTTCGGACGCGAGGCCGCATTCGCGGACGAGGTCGACGTAGATTTCCCCAGCGTCTCGGGTCTCGTCAGTCGCATGCAGACCTCTTTTTGGGGTGCCGCGGAGGGCGGACCGCTGTCAACCGAAGTGCGCCTGACCCGGCGGCAGGCAGACACCGGTCTTCACGTCCCCATCGACGTGACGCTGTCGCACACCTGCCCGGTCTGCGGCGGTCGCGGTGAGATCTGGCTGGAACCGTGCGGCGCGTGCGCCGGGAGCGGTGCAGGACTCCTGCCGCACCAACTTCAGCTGGTGGTCCCGGCGGGGGTCCGACACGGGACCCGTCTGCATTTTGATGTGACTCGACCGTACGCACCGGTGACACGGGTCCACGTCCGTATCTCCATCCAGTAGCACATGGTCAGCGGTCTGGACCGGGTCGCGGGTCAGATCGGCGGGTCGGCCGTGCCGCGTGGGGTCCATGGGCCACACCGGGCGAGGCGCCCAAGCGTCAGCCCCCCGCCCTTCCACAGCCCATGTCGTTCGATGACGGCGCGGCCGTAGTAACTGCACGTGGGGGTGAACCGGCACGTCGCTCCGGTGGTGGGGAGCCAGGTGGGAAGCGTCCCCTGGTACCACCTGATGCCAGCGAGCGCCCACCGCACCCCAACCTGCTGGTCTGGGTCTCGCCGACCGTCCGCCACGCCCACCGCTACCAACACGGCGACAGCCACCCAAACCGGTGCCGTGCGGTGCCGCTTCGACGGCGGCGCTGGGGTGACGCTCATACGGGGCTCCGCAGGGCAGACGTTCCGAGTCGCCTTGGCAGGCTCGGAAGACGCCACCTGCCGGTTAGAACTTGCTCGCGAAGTCGCTGAGTCCCGGGACGAGAAGACGTTCGCCTTTCAGCGCTTTGGCGATGCACATCACGTGGAAGACGAGTACGCCGAGTTGCGCAAGCGGCACGAGCAGGCAGCCGAGCCCGCCGGACAGTCCGCTCAGGATGCCGAGCGCGAGAAAGGCTACGATTTCGGCGCCGAGCAGAACCAAGCCATGTTTCGCGTGCCACCGGACATCCTGGTCGTCCTGCTCCATCAGGAGCGGGATCAACGCCAGTATCCACAGATACGCGAGAACAATCATGACACTCCGGTTTGACGACTGAGCGCCCGGAGGCGGCGGAGGGGGTGTCACACGTGGTGGTGGCGGAGGAGGGGGGGGTGCCGCTTCAGGCCTTGCGTCGTCTGTCATGTGACCAGTTCTCCCTTGTGGGGCCAGTCTGACATAACGACGCCCGCGTTGCCACCAGGGACCGCACTTGTCACAGTTTCAGAAAAGTGGCTAAGCTGAAAGGCTGGCTACGCGACTGAGCACGATGGCGTGTCGGGGGTAGCCGTGGTCGAGGTCGTGTCGATGAGCACGGGGATCGTCGAGTCAGGTGCAGTGCTTGAGGCGCTCAAGGTCGTGCAGGACCCTGACATCGGCCGAGACATCGTGAGTCTCGATTTCGTCAAGGAACTCCGTATTGACGGCGGAAATGTGGCGTTCGCGATTGAGCTGACCACCCCAGCCTGCCCGGTCAAGGAACAGATGCACGATCGGGCGGTCGCCGCCGTGTCAGCGCTCGCCGGTGTCACGAGTGTGACCGTCAACATGACGGCCAATGTGCGTGCGGTCGCGTCTCCGGACGCCGGTCGTGCGCCGATTCCAGGCGTGAAGAACATCATTGCCGTCGGCGCGGGCAAAGGCGGCGTCGGGAAGAGCACCGTGGCCGTCAACCTGGCGCTGGCCCTGGCGCAGTATGGCGGGCGGGTAGGGTTGATCGACGCCGACGTCTACGGACCGAACATTCCCATCATGCTCGGCATACGCGGCCAGCTCGAGACCGACGGCAAGAAGATCGTTCCTGCCGCGAAATTCGGCATCCCGGTTGTATCCATGGGGTTCCTCACGCAGGACGAGACCCCCATCATCTGGCGCGGACCGATGCTACATGGAGTCGTCCAGCAGTTCTTTCGGGAGGTGCGGTGGGGAGCGCTCGACTATCTCGTCGTGGACATGCCGCCAGGCACCGGGGATGTCGCACTCAGCCTCAGTCAGACTGTGCCTGTCTCGGGTGCCGTGGTTGTGACAACGCCACAGGTCGTGTCCGTGGCCGATTCTCGCCGAGCCATCGCGATGTACAAGAAGCTCAACGTGCCCTTGCTTGGGCTCGTTGAGAACATGAGTCACTTCGTCTGCCCCAGTTGCAACCAGGAGAGCGACCTCTTCGGTAAAGGCGGTGGTGAGGCGGCGGCCGAGGACATGGGCGTCCCGTTCTTGGGTCGGATTCCTATCTACCAACCTATACGCGAGGGGGGAGACAGCGGGAATCCGATCGTGTTGGCCGAGCCAGAGTCCGCCGCAGCGCGGGCCTTTTTTGACGTGGCTGAACGCACGGCGGCCCAGGTCTCCATTGCCGCCCTTCGTCCGGCGACGGCCGCCGTCTCGTAGCGGATCCAGGCGCTGCAGGCGGGTATCTGCGTCCGTTTAGCGGCCGCTGAGCCATGCCTCGCGTCGGGCCTCCTGGGCGTCCGACGCCTCGGCCACGGGAGCCAGATCCCAGGATTCAACCGGCTGGGCGCCAACCTCAACCGGCACACGTCTGAGCGCACCGCGACGCGATACGAGTACCGAGATACGCACCCCGGGCTGCAATTGCTTGACGCGGTCCTCCCATTCGCCAGGTAAGACCCGGTAGTCGTCAATGCCCAGTAGTTCGTCTCCGACGTTGAAGCCTGCCGAGTAGCCGGGCGTATCCCGGCGTACCTGCGAAACGAGACGCTGGCCGTCATTCACACGCGTCACCAAACCTATCCAGCCGTCTGGCTCCGCCTCCGGATCCGATTCGACGGGCGTGAACTCCAGCCCGAGCCACTCGAGCGCCTCCTGGTACTCCAGCTCTTCGGTGGAATCGAGGGCGCGGCCGAACCATGCCGAGAGGTCCTGGCCGGCGACCTCCTGCGCCGCGGCGCGGAATTCTTCCGGTGTGTAGCCCCGTGCCACGGAGAACCGCCCGTATGCGAGTCGCATCAGGTCGTCGAGCGACTGTCGGCCCCCGGTGGCCGCCCGGATCCGCATATCGAGCAGGAAGCCGATAACGGCACCCTTCGTGTAGTAGCTCACGGACGTGTTGGCCGAGTTCTCGTCCGCCCGGTAGTACTTGATCCAGGCGTCGTACGAAGCCAGGGCCACCGGCTGTACCTCTCGTCCCGGAGTCGTCTGCAGGCTACGAATCTGTGCTGACAGAGCGTCGAGGTACTCGTCTGTAGTCGACAGTTCGGCGCGCCGCACGATCAGGTCAGCGTAGTACGAGGTGATACCTTCGACGATCCACAGACTCTGGGTATGCACCTCGTTTTCATAGTCGAATGGGCCCAGTTCCTGAGGTCGCAACTGCTTGACGTTCCACGCATGGAACTGCTCATGGCTGACGAGCGCCAACCAGCTCAGATAGCTCTGTCTGTCGGCGGGCGCCCAGCGACTGGTCATCAACAGCGTCGAGTTGCGATGCTCCAATCCACCGCCGGCCTCGGTGATCAGGTTGAGGAAGACATATTCGTCATACGGCGGGTCGCCCCACATCCGAAACAGCTCGGTCGTGATCTTCTGAACGTCCGCCGCCGAGGCCGGGCCATCCCAGGCGCCGGACTCGCCGACATGCACGAGCGCGTGGCGGATACCCTCGACCGTGAACTCGTAGACCGCCGGATTGCCGGCCACGATCGGTGAGTCGACCAGAGCGTCGAAGTCGGCGGCCCGATACGCGTGCGGTCCTCGGTCGGTCCGTGGTGCAAGCCCGGTCAGGCTCTGCGTCCACCCGTCCGGCAGCTCCAGCGTGATGTCGTGCGGTCGGTCTACCGCGTCGTCCGCGAGGGTCAGGAAGGTTGGCGCGCCATTGAGCATCGCGAAGTCAGACTCGACCCAGTTGGTGCGCACCGACATTTCCCTGGCGTAGACGCGATACGACAATTCGATGCGCGCAGCACCGAGGGTGTCGATCGTCCAGCGGTTCTTGCGCGATTTCGCAATGTTCAGCCGCTCGCCGGCCGGCGAGCGGGCCGACAACATTTCCACGTGGCGAGCGAACTCCCGTACCAGATACGAGCCGGGGGTCCAGACCGCCATCATCACCTCGACTTGATCACGGCCGTCGGTCGGGATGCTCGCGTCCACCTCCGCGTAGTGTGTGTGAGGGGCTGGGAACCGGACCGTGTACGCGACGGGCTCGACCGATTGGGCCTGGGTCTGGGCGGTCAGTGCCGTGGCGGCCACGGCCAGCAGCATCGTGGTGGTGCGGAAGCGGCGTCCCGAGAGCAGGCGTCTGGAGCGGTGCGGGTCGGTCACGGATGCAGTGTACCCGTGGAGGCGCGTGCCGCAACCGAGAACCTGTGCAGGTGGGAGGACCTGAGTGCGATCGCTCTCGCAACTGTGTCGAGATGGGGCTTGCCGCCGCCATTCATCACCGTTCGTCTGCGAGCCGCGTCCCGACGGCCCGGGTTGCGGCGCCGATTAGCGCAGCCCGCGGCTCCAGGATGATGAACACGGGAATCTGCTCCATCAGCGCCCGCATTGGTCCCTTGCTCGAAAAGGCGTCGAGAAAGGTTGGGCCTTGCAGCGCGGGCAGGATGTGGGGCGCGATCCCGCCCCCAACGTAGAGTCCTCCGGTTGGGAGTACACGCAGCGCGAGGTTGCCAGCCTCCGCGCCGAGCGCGGACACGAACAGGTCGAGCGCTTCCCGACACGCCTCGCACCCGCCATTCAGAGCCGATGTCGTCACCGCCGCCGGTCGCAGGGCGGCGTCGCCCGGTAGCGGATCATTCCTACAGAGCCTGCCGTCGTGGGCAAATCGATACAGAGTCACGAGTCCAGGCCCAGAGAGCACGTCTTCGACCGCAAGGCGACCCGTCGCTGCGGCGAGGCTGGCCACCAGCTCGACCTCGCGCTTGGTCCGCGCCGCGAAGTCGGCGTGGCCAGCTTCGGACGGCAACACGTGATGGCATTGATCACTGCGGTACAGACAGGCCTCGCCGAGTCCTGTGCCGGGGGCGATAACCGCCGCGGTGCCCCCATAGGCCGGGCGGCCAGCTTGAATAACGGCCACGTCGTCCTCGCCGAGCCAGGGTATGGCGTAGGCCGTGGCCTCCAGATCGTTGAGGACGCGCACGGTCGGGAGGCCCAGGTGCGTGGCCAGCGCGGCACCGTCGACCCGCCAGGGCACGTGGGTGAGCTGGGACGCGTTGTCGCGTACCGGCCCGGCGACCCCGACGCAGGCGGCCACGACCCGATCTCTCGCCCCTGTCTGGTTCAGAAAATCTGCGATCATAGAACCCAGGCCGTCGTGTTCCATCGTCTGGAGACGCTGGGTCGCGACTGCCGTGGGCCGTGGACCGTTGCCGCTGAACAGGCCCAGCCAGGTCTTGGTTCCCCCGACATCTGCCGCAAGCACAAGCTCAGCCATGTTCAATATCCCGGCCGCAGCGGCTCGCGCAGTGGGGCCATCCAGTGACTTGACACAGGTCACATTCTCATTCATCTTTCAGACCAACAGCCACCTCCTGAACGCCTGATCATGGACGCTACCGACCCCACCTGCGAGCTTGGCGCGTCCATAGGCCCGCAGTACCACAGCGTGCGTCAGGTCCGCGACCGGTACCCGGCCGTTCGGGAGGATCACCTCAGGTATCTGGAGAAGTGGTCGCTCGTTCACCCCGTCGTGCGCACGAAAGCGGATCGGTACTACGGGTTTCAGGACCTCCTGGTCATCCGGCAGGTCAGCGAAGGCCTGGCAGGCGGGGCGCCGTTCCGCGTCGTCCTGAAGGGTCTGGTGGCAGCGCGCGATGGACAATTGACGCTGGATTTTGCGCAGCGGAAGGTTGACGCGCACCCCGTCAAGGTGGTCGCCCTGAGTCCGCCGCGCCGCGCCGGCGCGGGAGCGAGGAGCACGGACCTCCCATCGTTTTCGCCGCACTCGTCGCTGGCAGCGCAGTACTTCCGCGAGGGAGCCGAACTGGACGAGGGGACCGAGGGAGACCAGGAGCGGGCACGTCTCGCGTACCGCAAGGCGCTGCTGCTGGATCCCAACTTGGTGCCGGCCCTGGTCAACCTTGCCAACTTGTATTACGCCCGGGACGAACTCGTCGAGGCCCAAGCCCTGTACGAGCGAGCGATGCACTTGGATGGGGAGTGTTTCGAGGCGTACTTCAATCTAGGCAACATTCACCACGACCTGGAGCGGTATCTGGACGCGCTCGAGCACTACCGGGTCGCCATCGCCATCGATTCAGACTACGCTGACGCGCATTTCTACCTGGCCGTCACGCTCGAGAAGATCGGGCACTCGGCGGAGGCGCGTGCGCATTGGCGCGCGTATCGAGATCTGGCGCCGAAAGGTGAATGGGTCGAGCTGGCGAAGGAATTCAGCGAGTAGCGACGACAGGCCTAGTAATCGTAGTCGTCATCGTCCGGTCGCGGGTGCTTCCTGGGGGTCCGGCGCAGCTTGTAGAGGGCGCAGTCCGGGCACCAGGCCGCAGCCGTAAAGCCGAGCTTGCCTGCATAGGGGAGCACATCGCGATTCGAGCAGTATTCCTGATGCTCTTCTTCGGCGTGCCACCGGCACGCCTTGAAGCGAGCAACCGCTGCGCTCGGCTCCGGTTCCGGCGGCGCCTCAGGCACGTGCTGCGGTTCAGCGGCTGGCAGGATCAACTCCGGCGGCGGCTCGAAATCGTCGAAGATCACCCTGTGCGGCTCCGAGGGGACGCATCGCGCACGTCCAAGTCGATTGATGCCTCCAACGCGCGAACCGCAGGAAGCTCATCCGGTGCCGCCAGTGTTACCGCGGCACCCGTGGCGTCCTGGCGAGCCGTTCTGCCCACGCGGTGAATGTATGTGTCCCGGTTGGGCGGGACCTCGAAGTTCACCACGTACTTGATGCCATCGATGTCGAGTCCACGGGCCGCAACATCGGTGGCGACCAACACCCGGTACCGCCCGCTGCGAAATCCGCCGATCGCCGCCAAGCGGAGGGCCTGTGAGCGGTCCGCGTGCAGGGCGGTTGCCTCAATCCCGGCACTCGACAGGGCGCGGGCGAGCCGTTCGGTTCCACGCTTGGTGTTGACGAACACGAGCACCGACCCGGGCGTTCTTGCAAGAAAAGACGTGAGCCACGCCGTCTTGCGGGCCGTCGGCACCTGCTCTACGCTGTGCGAGATGCCATCGGCGGGTGCTCCGCGGCGTCCGATCTGAACGTAGACCGGGTCAGTCGCAAGCTCCTTGAGCGGGTTCAGCACAAAGTCAGGGATGGTGGCGGAGAACAACAGGGTTTGACGCTGTCTCCCCTCAGCCTTCAGGTCTGGCAGGCTGGCCACGATTCGGCGGACATCCGGCCAGAATCCCATATCGAGCATCCGGTCCGCTTCGTCGAGAATCAGCGTGTCAACGCCCGCGAACGCCGGAATACCGCCCCGAAGATGGTCAAGCAGCCGACCGGGTGTGGCCACGACGACATCGACCCCGGCCCGCAGGGCCTGAGCCTGTGGTCCGATCGGGGTGCCGCCGAATACCGGAGCGCTTGTCAGGCCGGTGTGATACACGAAGCCCTGTAAGTCGTCCTCTATCTGCACCACCAACTCGCGGGTCGGTCCGAGCACGAGCACTCTCGTGCGGCCGGTTGCGGTGCCGTCGCTCGGCCTTGGCTCTTTCAGCACACGATTGAGCACCGGGAGCAGGAACGCGCCGGTCTTGCCACTTCCGGTCTCTGCGCTGGCGATCAGATCCCGGCCGGCGGAGACAATGGGAAACACCGCGGCTTGAATCGGGGTGGCGGTGGTGAACCCACGGTCACGGACGCCCATCGCGAGCCGGGGATCAAGGTCGAGCTCGTCGAACGGTATGGGGTCGGCCGCGACCACCGTGGCCGGCATCACGGGTTCGGCCGAGGGCGCCGCGAAATCTGCTGGCGACCGGTCGGGTCGTCGAGATGACCCGCGCCCGACTGGACGGGATCGCCGTCGTGGTCGAGCGCGCGTGGTGTCTGGGCTCAAAATGTCGGTTCTAGCGAGCGCGGAAGGTAATGATGCCGCGGACCGGATCGTAGGGTGAGACGCCTACCGTGACCCGGTCGCCTGGGACGACCTTGATGCGAAAACGCCGCATGCGACCACTCAGTTGGGCGAGCACTTCGTGCCCGGCATCGCACTGAACCCGGTAGAGCCCACCGCTGTGGACCGCAGAGACCGTGCCTTGTACGTCTATCAGATCGTCCTTCGCCAAAAAATCTCCTCTGCCCGTCAGTTTCGCACATTGGCCACGCATTTGCAAAAAGCAGGCCGCTCGTCACAGGCGGTCAACGGCATCTTCCAGTTCGCTGGCCATGGATCGGTAATCGGTGCCCCGAAGCCGTAGATGAGGCCCGAAGCGGACGCTCACACGCCCCGGGCGGGCCATCAGTTGTCCCTCGCTCCAGACCGCGTCGAGGCCCCGCAGGCGTATCGGGACGACTGGTATGTCCAGACGTGATGCGATCATCGCGGCACCAGGCTGGAACGGGGACAAGGTCTCCCCTTTCACGCGTCGCCCCTCCGGAAAGATGATCAGGGAGTTGCCGTCGCCAATAAGCTCACCCGCGTACCGGAGGGCATGGCGGGTACCGGCTTCCCGCTGAGGCAGAGGGAACGCGTTGAACAACCCGGTCGACAGGTAGTAGTTCAGGCCGTTGGATAGACGCGCCCGCAGCGGGTAGTCCGCCGGGTGAAAGTGTGGCCCGAAGAACTCCTTCGCCATCGCCGTCACCACACGGTATCGCCGGTCGCTCGGGAGTGCGGCCAGGATGACGGGGGTGTCCAT
>SXOW01000052.1 GCA_005778315.1 Acidobacteriota bacterium | reverse complement strand
TCCTGCACCCCGCGATGTAGCCGGCTTCGATGTGTCGCCCGTTGCGACCCACTGGGTAGTAGCCGAAATTTCTGATCAATCTCGGATTCGCGGCGACGCGGAGCCCCCCGACCAGATAGTTCGCCTTCGGGCCCCCTTGTGCAGACAACAGCCCGTGGCCAAAAGAGATGTTGCCTTCCAGGTGTATGTTGTCGATATAGCCACTCTGCGTATACGCGTGGACACCGAAGCTGAAGCTGTTGAACAGAATGTTGTCTTTGATGGATTTGATGCCGGTCTGGTTCTGTGCGTACACGGAGTGCCCATGTCCACGGTCAGACGCTTCCCAGCCACTGTTGTAGACGATGTTCCCGTACAGTTCGCTGTCCACCGCGTCGGACCATAATCCAATACCGTCGCCGGTGTCGTGGACGACCACGTTGATGACTTTCGTTCTAGACGCGTGCACCGTGAGTCCGGCTCCCCTCGCCTCGCTGAACTGCCGTGGTGCGGAATTGGTCACTTCAAAGCCCCGGTACACGGTGTCGGAACCTCGGATCGTCAAGACGCTCAGTTCAGGCTCGGAGAGGCCGTCAAATGTCGCCCGCTCGCCGGGGTACTGGATCACCGTAATCGGGGCGCTCTCAGTGCCGGTCAGATAGCTCGTGAACGGACCCCGATATGTCCCGCCTCGCAGCCAGAACGTATCTCCGGGCTTAGCGAACCCCCCGTCCGCAAACACGGAGTTCAGGTCCCTGGGCTTTGACAGCGTGCCCGGATTCTTTGGTGCCCCATCGGGAGACACGACAAAGTGCCGTCCTGCCGGTTCACTCGCCGGCTGCTGCGCAGCCGCACGGACGACCGGTTCGCCGCGTTCCAGGCCGATGGCGGCGGGCAGGAGCGCGGAGAGACTCGCGGCCAGGACGGCCATCAAGAAAAGCCTCGACCACGCGCGAGGCCGCCAAGCCATCGACTCGTGACGAGTCGCTCTCAGGTTGCGATGTCCAGTCATGCGGCAACAGGATCTCGATCGAGTCGGCCAAAACCGGTGCACGACTCGCGCGCAGGCGCTTGGCTAGTCAAGCCTCACAAAGGCGAGGGCGTAGTTGGGATTCAGCGGAATAACCAACTGGTTCTGCACCGAGTCGTAGCACATGGACGCTGCGCTCGGGATGCCCGAGGCGATGATCTCCGCGTCTTGACCGGGGCGGATACGGGACACGCTGCCATGCCGGACGCTGCTCACGTACTTCGTCCCGTCGGCGGTCACGACCACGCCATCATTCCCACCTTCCACGGAGTGCTCCGTCCGTATGAGCGAACCGGCGGGGTTGTAGGTGAGGACCGCGTTGTCATCCACGTTCACCACGACGATGTTGCCATCCAGGTCGATGGCTACTCCGTTGGGCGACGCAAGCGGCGCGCCATCGGCGAACACGGACGCTTCGCCGGCGGCGGTCACTTTCCAGAGCTGCCCCACAGGCCGCGTGTTGGAGGCATAGATGGTCCCATCGTCAGCCACCGCGATGCCATTCAGCAGGGTGGAGCCAGGCACGGGAATGGAGCGTTGTGGTCGTCCTGTGGCGAGATCGAAGAGACGGACGTATCCCGAATCGACCGTATAGAGCACGCCATTGCTGACGGCGCTGCCCAACGGATCGTGCAGTTCCAGACCGTCGCGGGTGGCACCGATCCACTTGGGTGTATGCACACTCCCGTCCGGATTGATGAGCGAGACATACCCATCGTCGTCGCTGGCCTCGACGCGATTGCCGGCATTCATGGCCAGCACCAAGTTCTTGTTGGGATCAAACGTGCAGCTTTCCGAGAAGTGGAAGCTGCCAAAGACTTTGACGTTGTCCGACATCGGTCGCCACTCGCCGGCTTCACTGAGCGCGCCGATGGGCTGTCCAGCCGCGAAGTCCTGGGCTGCCGCAGGAACGGCCAAGGCCAGGGTGATAACCGCCATGGCGATCATGAGTCGATTCGCTGAATGGATCAGCGCGGTGTACTTCGTCAAGGATTTCTCCGTTCTTCCGACTGCTCGACGCATGTGCGGGTTGGACCCAACATCACACATCGATCTTGTAGTTCAGCGTGTGCTCGTCGCCCTTTCTTCTTTGTCTCGATTGCTCGGAAGAAATTCTCGGCCTCCACATAGAAAAACCGATGGCCCGCTTGTCGACAGGAAAAAGGACCGCGTCGACAACCCACGCATGAATCGTATCAGAGAGACGGCCGCGGATCGGCTGCAGCTGCATTCGGAACCCGTAGATTTCGACTTGGGACATGGCCACACGGTGGTCGCATAGCGTTAGAATCGCGTGGTGACATCGTGACAACCGATCCTGCGAGGAGAACGTGATGTTCAACCGAACGACTGTCGTGTTGCTGGCCGTCGCGTTGGCCCCCTCCGGGGCGCTGGCGCAGACCTCGCCACGGACCGAGTGGGGCGCGCCCGACCTGCGTGGCGTCTGGAACAACTCGACCCTGACGCCGTTCCAGCGACCGGAGGCGCTGGGAGACCAGGCATTCATCACGGAGGAAGAGGCGGCGGCCATCGCGCAGCGACGGGCCGACCTGGATGCGGCGCTGGCCGCGCGCGGCGCCTTGCGAACCTCGGCCGACCCGAACGGCAGCGTCGACCGCGGCGTCGACGGCGCCCCAGGGTCTTACAACAACTTCTGGATGGAAGGGGGCACCTCCGTGGTCGCCGACCGGCGCACGTCCGTCATCACCGACCCGCCCAACGGGCGACTGCCGGATGTGACTCCTGAGCTGCGGGCGCGGATGGACTCGGACGAAGGACGGTATCTCGCAGATGTCCGGGATGGCAACCTGCCGCTGGCACACTACGACGAGCTCGACCTCGGCGACCGGTGTATCTGGTATCGGGGTATCCCTTCGTTTCCGACCGCCTACAACAACAACTACCAGATCTTTCAGACGCCGGACACGGTGGCGATCGTCCAGGAACACATTCACGATGTACGCGTCATCCCCCTGGACAGCAGACCCAACATCCCAGACTCGATCCGGCAGTATTCGGGCGATGCGCGCGGCCGCTGGGAAGGCGACACACTGGTGGTCGAGACCACGCACTTCAACGAGCACGCCTTCATCCGAAATTTCTCTCCAACACTGAGCCAGTCGTTGCATGTGGTGGAGCATTTCACGCGCGTCGACGAGCAGACCCTCGGCTACGAGTTCACCGTGACCGACCCGAACACCTGGACGCGCCCCTGGGGCGGCTCGTTGCCGATGACGAGCAGCGGCGGACCGATGTTCGAGTACGCGTGTCACGAAGGGAACTACGGCCTGACCAACATGCTGGCTGGCTCGCGCATGGAAGAAGCCGGGAAGTAGCCGGGAAGTAGCCGGGAAGTAGCAGGACACGAGAACCGGCTTTCGTCTCGCGGGGCCGGAACACTGGCGCAAGAATGGGAGGGGTCCGTATGCGACCGGGCAGCGTAACTTTGTTGAGCGCCGGCGCGATCGCCGTCTTTGGACTCGCGACCGCCGCCAGCGCGCGCGCGCAGTCCGCAGACGACTTCACGCCGGTGACCGACGAGATGTTGGAGAACCCGGCGGATGGCGACTGGTTGACCTGGCGCCGCACCCCGAACAGCTGGGGCTACAGCCCGCTCGATCAGATTGACCGCCAGAATGTCGGCAACCTGCGGATGGTCTGGACCAGAGCTTTGGCAACCGGACGGCAGGAGGGCACTCCCCTCGTGTACGACGGGGTGCTCTACATGCCACAGTCCGACGACGTGATAGAGGCGATCGATGCCGTGACAGGAGATCTGCACTGGTCCTATCGCCGCGACCTGCCGGACGACGTCTATGACTTCGTGGGTGAAAACGCGCGCACCAACCGCAATGTCGCCATTTACGACCGCCTCATCGTCAACACGACCGACGACGACTTCGCCATTGGACTCGATGCCACGACCGGAGAGGTAGTCTGGGAGACCCAGATCTTCGACTATCGGTTGAATCCGGCTGGCCACAGCGCCGGTCCCATCATCGCGGACGGCAAGATGATCTCCGGTCGCAGTTGCCGCCCGAAGGGTGGGCCAGAGACGTGTGTGGTGATCGCGCACGACGCCCGCACGGGAGAGGAAATCTGGCGTCGAAGCACGGTGGCGTTGCCCGGCGAACCAGGGGACGAGACCTGGGGCGGCGTGCCCTACGAGCGGCGCGTCCACGTGGGCAGCTGGATGCCGGCCAGCTACGACCCGGAGCTCGGACTCCTCTATCAGGGCACCTCGGTGACGTCGCCGGCGCCCAAGTTCATGCTCGGAGGGGTGGACAACACCCACCTCTACCACAACTCCACGTTGGCGCTCGATGTGCAGACGGGCGAAATCCGTTGGCACTACCAGCACCTGAACGACCACTGGGACCTGGACCATCCGTTTGAACGGATTCTGGTCGACACCGCGGTGGCGCCTGACCCGAGTGAGGTCAGCTGGATCAACCCAAGGATTCAGCCCGGCGAAACCCGGAAGGTCCTGACCGGCGTGCCCGGCAAGTCGGGAGTCGTCTACACCCTCGACCGGGAAACGGGCGAGTTTCTCTGGGCGACGCCGACGGTCGGGCAGAATGTGATCCGCAGCATCGATGGGGCCACCGGAGCCGTCTCGACCAATTCCGAGGTGGTGTTCACGCAGCCGGGGCAGGAGGTTTTTACCTGTCCGACCTGGAACGGCGGGAAAGACTGGGAAGCCGGCGCCTACAGCCCCTTGACCAACACGATGTACATGCCGCTGCGCAATACGTGCGCACGCATGATGGCAACCACCGAGTTCGACCGGACCCGGCCGAACGATGCCAACGAGAGCCGCGCGGACATCTACGCCATCGCGTATCGGCACCAGATCGCGCCAGGCACCGACGATGTCGGCACCGTGCGGGCGATCTCGGCCGAGACTGGCGAAACAGAGTGGCTCTACGAGCAACGCGCGGCCACCATGTCGCTGGTCGCAACCGGTGGCGGACTCCTGTTTGGTGGCGATGTGAACGGGCGCTTCCGAGCGCTCGACCAAATCACAGGGGATGTCCTCTGGGAGATCAATCTGGGCTCGCCGGTCAGCGGCTTTCCGATCAGCTTCGCGGTCGACGGGCGGCAGTATGTTGCGGTTGGGACCGGCAGCGGCGGCACCGCCTCGCATTTCATGGGCTTGACGCCGGAACTTCGACCCAGCTCCGGCAACAACCTGTTTGTTTTTGCGTTGCCTGACTAGAGCGACCCCGCCCGACGCCGCATCCGAGGCGCGAGAAGATAGACACTGTTAAATCAGAACAATTATGATTTAAGAGTGTCTCGTATAACCGCTTCAGAACAAGCTGAGCGACTCCGGACGGCCGGGCTCAAGGCCACCGGCCCCCGCGTCGCGATTCTCGACGCGGTGGAGCGGAACTGCAAGCACCCCAGCGCCGAAGATATCTACCAGGAGTTGGCCGAAAGCCACCCCTCACTCTCGCTCTCGACCGTGTACGGCACCCTGAGCGCGTTCGTCAAGGCCGGACTGGTGCGGAAACTCTCGGAGTTCGACGGCCGGCTCCGCGTCGACGGCACCAACCCACCGCACGACCACGCGATCTGTCGCCTGTGCGGAGCGATCTTCGACATTGAACCGAATCTCACTCATGCTCCGGCGCCCCCGTCGGAACTCCCTGGCGGCCTCGCGGTGCTCGAAATGCGAATCGAGTACGACGTGGTCTGCGCGAGATGTAGGCCGACCATCCATCTGACCTGAATCCTCCACCTCTACCCGCAGCAGGGGTATGTGAGGTCCTCGGGACACACGATGCCTGACAGCACTCGACTGATGCGCACGAACGGGTGATCAGGTTGACGAGCCACAGCACAACGACTGGAGAAAACATGACGACCGAAAGCAAGTGCCCTGTGATGGGCGGAGCACATACCCACACGGGGACCACGGCCAACCTGCGCTGGTGGCCGAATCAACCGAACTTGAAGGTGCTGCACCAGAACTCCCCCATGTCCAATCCGATGGACGAGGGGTTCAACTACGCCGACGAGTTCAAGACCCTGGACCTGGAGGCCCTGAAGAAGGACATCGAGACGGTCATGACGACG
>SXOW01000504.1 GCA_005778315.1 Acidobacteriota bacterium | reverse complement strand
GCCTACCTGGCGATGGATGAGAACCTTCGCTTTGCCAGCGAGACCACCGCGGCGCCACTCATCATCGACGGCGTTGGCTACGTCCCGAACGGCATCGGTCTGGTCGAGGCGTTCGACGCCACGACCGGTGCCACGCGTTGGCTGCAGCAACCGTTTGGCGGCGCTGGCGATCTGCGCGGGGCTGGGACCCGGGGGGTCGCTTACTGGACCGACGGCTCGGAGGCACGCATCATCTCGCAGCGTGGCGAATACCTGTACGCGCTCGATCCGGACACCGGCGAGGCCATTCCGTCCTTTGGCGAGGGCGGTCGCGTGCATCTGACCATCGGGTTGGAGGAGGGCGCCCGGTATCGCTGGGGCGGAGCCCCCACCGTGATCCGCGACGTGATCGTGGTGGGGCAGTCGATGTCCGACACCTTCGAGACGAAGGAGGCGATCCGGGGTGACGTCCGAGCGTTCGACGTCCGCACCGGCGCGCTGAAGTGGGTCTTCCACACCGTGCCCCAGGCCGGCGAGTTCGGCACCGACACCTGGGAAGACGACGCCTGGCAGTACTCGGGCCATGCGCCCGTCTGGTCGTTGTTCAGCGCGGACGAGGAACTGGGCTATCTCTACATGCCGGTCACGTCGCCGACCAGCGATATGTACGGCGGCCACCGCGGTGGCGACAATCTTTTTGGGCAGACCCTCGTTTGTGTCGATGCGAGCACCGGAGAACGCATCTGGCACTTCCAGACGGTGCATCACGATTTGTGGGACTACGACCCGCCGGCCGCGCCCATCCTGATGGATATCACGGTCGACGGTCGAGAGATCAAGGCGGTCGCCCAGCTGACCAAACAGGCATTTGTCTTCGTGTTCGACCGCGCCACGGGTGAGCCGGTGTGGCCGATTGATGAGCGTCCGGTGCCGCAGTCTCGGACCCCCGGGGAAGTGACGTCGCCGACCCAGCCGTTCCCGACCAAGCCGCCGCCGTTCGACCGACAGGGCGCCACCATCGACAACCTGATTGACTTTACGCCTGAACTGCGGGCGGAAGCGGTGGCCATCACCGAGCACTACGTGATGGGGCCAGTCTTCACGCCGCCGTCGGTGGCAGGCGATGGTCCGGATGACACGAAGGGCACGATCCAATTGCCGGGGTCCCAGGGCGGAGCCGACGTGCAAGGCGCGGCGTTCGACCCCGAGACCGGCTACCTGTATATCCCCTCCATTACGGCGCCGTTTGTTGCTGATCTCCAGGAAGGCAATCCGGATCGGACAAACCTGGCGTTCGTGAAGGGGGGGCGTCAGTGGATTGGCGGACCACGCGGGCTGCCGCTGTTCAAACCGCCCTACGGGCGGATCACGGCCATCGACATGAATCGGGGCGAGATCGTCTGGATGACTCCGAATGGCGACGGGCCCCGCGCTCACCCAGCCATTCGCCATCTCAACCTGGGCCCACTGGGTGTCCCTGGGCGTCCCGCCCCGCTCTTGACGAAGACGTTGCTGTTTATTGGGCAGGGGTCCACGAATTTGCCTGGTGGGGAGCGGGTGCCCGAGGGCATGCCGCCTCAGATTGTGACCAACTACGGTGGGCGTCTCTTCCGCGCCTACGACAAAGCGACGGGCGACGTCGTGTGGGAAACGGAATTGCCGGCCGGTGCGCTGGCGCCCCCGGTGACCTATATGGCCGGCGGCAAGCAGTATGTGTTGGTGGCGCCGGGTGACGTTGATGCCCCGGCGCAGACGCTGGCGTTTGCGCTGCCCTAGCGTCCAAGTGTTGGGGCTTTACGCCTCGTCGGTCTCCCTGTCCCCGGACGATGAGGACGATGAGGACGACGAGGCCTCGGCCGCCGGGCCGGCCAGGGCGACCTGGAGGGCTTTGAGCAGCGCGCTCGGCGTAAAAGGCTTCTGTAAGACTGCGGCTGGCGCGTTCGTCCGATCGAACGGCGGCACCGGTTCAGGGTAGCCCGACATGTAGATGACCGGGATGGGCTCGCGATTCCTGGCCAGTTCCTCGGTGAGACGCCAGCCGGTCATCCCAGGCATCTTGACGTCGGTCAGCATGACGTGGATCGGGCCCTCGTGTGACGCGGCCAGTTTCAGCGCCTCCTCGCCCGCAGACGCCTCCAACACGCGGTAGCCCGCCTGCTGGAGCCAGCCCCGCACCGCACCACGGACGGCCTCCTCGTCTTCGACCAGCAACACGGTGGAGGGAGTCTGACCCATTGCGGCGGTCCGCGCGTCGCTGCCCGCCCGCTGGGTCGGCACGCCGCCGGCCACGAGCCGCTGCGATTGCTCGATGGCCTCCGAGGCTACGGTCAGAATGGCTTCGACCTGCTCCCGCCGTGGATCGGCGGGCCCGATGACGTCCAGGAGCGTCCCGCACTGGCCCAGAATCGCGCCCAACGCCTTGGTGCAAGTCTCCGCCACACGTGCCGCTTCGCCCGGTGTGTCCAATCGCTGCGATTGTTGGATCTGATTCTGGAGCCTGATCCGCTCGGAGATATCGAGCGCCATGACCGCCACGGCCGCACGGTCGCCAAACGGGACGGCCGCGCCCTGCACCTCAAGCGGTATCGTACGCCCGTCCTTTCGGGTGAGGCGGACGATGTGGGTCTCCGGTTGGTTGTCGGGAGCCCGATAGCGCCGGAGCCGTTCCGACATGATCTGCCGGTCTTCTTCCGCGACGAGATCAAGAAACGACAGGAACCCGGCCTGCTCTTCCAGCGTGTAGCCACAGATGTCAGCCATTTTCTGGTTGGCGTAGACAATGGACCCGTCCTGCACGATGCAGACGCCCACCAGTGTCTGTCCCACCAATGCCTGGTATCGCGACTGTGACTCCTGGCGCCTCTGCTCCTCCCGCTTGCGTTCGGTGATGTCGAGATAGGTCGCGCGGGCCCCAGCCGGCGAGCCGTCTGGCGCGGTCGTGGTGACCAGGTAGAGCATGGTGTCCAGCACGCCGCCATACTTGTCGAGCAGTTGCCGCTCGCCTCCGCCTTGGTCCCGCGACTTCGTCCAGGGTTGCGTCTCCGCTTCAGCTCGTGATCCCGGCGCATAGAAATCGCCGAGCGGACGGCCGATGATTTCGTCTCGGCTGTAGCCGAGCGTGCCGGGGAAAAGACGGTTGCAATCTTCGATGATCGGCAGACGGTCGTGTCCCAGCCGAATGGTGACCGACATCGCGGGCATGTTTTCGAAGAGGTCGCGACACCGGCTCCACGCATGTTCAAGCTCGCTTGTGCACTGGGCCAGCAGCTGCTCGTGATCAGCGGCCGAGGTCGGACGATCGTCAGCGTGCTTCGACATGGTTCTCACCGCGCCGCTCGCGGCGCAGGACTAGCTGGCGCAGGCCGGTTTCCGATGAATCCACTCGATACCGGAGCCGTGGGCGCGCACCATGTCTACCGGTGGGCCTACGAGTGCAGGCCGATCCGTAATCTCCAGCTGCACCATCTGCTGAGCCAATTCAGGTAAGGCGTCAGGTAGTGCCGGCAGCTGGCTCAGATGTGCCATCATGGCCGTCGTCTCACCGACCCCGAAGACCTCGGTCTGACGCGGGCACTCACGCGGGCAGCTCACGCGGCTGATGCGAAGCTCGATTGCACCGCTGGGTTCCACCTCGGC
>SXOW01000503.1 GCA_005778315.1 Acidobacteriota bacterium | reverse complement strand
GGCGTCCGAGACCTCCGTGGGCGACCGACCTACCTGCTGGACTTCGAACCACGACCGGGCAAGCTCCCGGTCAGGCGGCGGGTCGACCACGCCCTCAACCACTCACGAGGTCAAATCTGGATCGATCAGAGGACCTACGAACTCGCGCAGGTGAACTTCGAACTGATGGAGCGTGTGCGATTCTGGTGGGGCATTCTGGGTACCCTGTCGGAGGCCAATGGCCACTACACACGCGTACCGGTGGCCGCCAATGCGTGGCTCGCCTCGGAGGTGGACCTCTACTTCCACGTACGTACGCTGTTCAGCACCTCACGGCGTCGCGAAGTGACCGCGTGGAGTGAGTTCGAACCGATCGCGGATTGATGGCGCGGTCAGGGCAGCCGCACCTGTGAGCCCGGTCCCGGGTCGTCGGACCCGCTCCGCGCGCCGCGGACCCGCCGAGGATTGATGTCGTGACGCTTGATCATCTCGTTGAGCGTGGTCGGCTTGATGTTCAGCATCTCGGCGGCCCGTTTCTGCACCCCGCCGGCCGCGTCCAGCGTGCGCTCGATGAGCTGGGTTTCAAACGCGGCCACCACCGCCTTGAACGAGATACCCTCGGCCGGCATCACAAACTCCGGTAGTTGAAACGGTCGGGCTGTACGGACCGCGTCGGGGACCAGCTCGGGCCCGATCCGGGCTCCCGTGGCCAGCACCACGGCACGCTCAATCACGTTCTCAAGCTCGCGCACATTGCCGGGCCAATCGTACTCCTCCAGGAGGTCGAGCGCGTCTGCCGTCAACTCCAGACCGACTTTCTCGTTTTCCGCCCCGTATTTCTCCAAGAAGTGCTGCGCGAGCAGCCGGATGTCGTCCCGCCGATCCCGGAGTGGGGGGAGTGTCACCTTGATGACGTGCAACCGGTAGTACAGGTCCTCGCGAAAGCGGCCGTCGTCCACCATACTTTTCAGGTCGATGTTGGTGGCCGCGATGATCCGGACATCGACCTTGACCGTATCGACGCCACCCAGACGCATGAATTCGCGCTCCTGAATCACTCGCAGGAGCTTCGCTTGCGTCTCAACCGGAACGCTGCCGATTTCATCAAAAAAAATGGTCCCGTGGTCAGCCAACTCGAAGAGGCCCTTCTTCGGGGCCACCGCCCCGGTGAAGGCACCTTTGACGTGGCCGAACAGATTCGACTCAAGGAGATCGGGCGGCAGACTACCCGAATTGACCGTGATACACGGTCGGTCTGCGCGGTTGGAGTTGGCATGGAGCGCCCGCGCCACCAACTCCTTCCCGGTACCGCTCTCCCCTTCGATCAGGATGGTGGTCCGGCTGGGGGCGGCCTGGGCGATCAGACCAAAGACCCGCCGCATGGGCGCACTGCGGCCGATGATTTCGCTGAACTGGTTCGACTGGGCGCGGAGGGTCTCTCGAAGGGTGCGGTTCTCAGTGACCAACCGTCGCCGCTCGATCGCATTGCGCAGAACGACCAGCACCTCGTCGTTCTTGAAGGGCTTGGTGATGTAGTCGAACGCGCCCCGTTTCATCGCGGCGATCGCGTTTGGCACCGATGCGAAGGCGGTAATCAAGATGACCGGGAGATCCGCGTCCATCGCCGTCAGCTCGTCCAGGGTCTGGATGCCACTGATGCCGGGCATCATGACGTCCACGACCGCCACGTCGAACGTGTGCGCACGAGCCAGCGCGAGACCGGCTTCCCCCGATGCCGCCAACGAGACCTTGGAACCTTCCCGCTCGAGCAACGTCTGCAGGATGTCCCGCATGATCTCCTCGTCGTCGATGACCAGCACGGAGGCGTCACGAAGCATCAGTTTTCCTCATAATGGGGCGACCTGGCTCCGAGCGGCCTGCGGCACAGCCGCGCGGCATTCGACGGGGGCACGGGGGACTCCCTTTCCGGATGTTGACGCACTAGGCGTGGGCGGGCTCGAGCGGCTGCCCGCGCGCCGGCAGCGGCAATGTCACGATAAACCGCGTGCCCTTGTCAGCCTCGCTCTTGCACTCGATGGTGCCGTGATGTTCCTGAATGACGCCGTAGGTAATGGACAAGCCCAACCCGGTTCCTTGACCGACGGCCTTGGTGGTGAAGAACGGATCGTAGATGCGCGTCAGGGCGTCGCCCGAGATGCCAACCCCGGTGTCGGCCACCTCGATGACGGCCTGCCCGGCTTCCACCCGGGAGGCCACCGAGAGCGACCCGCCGTTGGGCATCGCGTCCCGCGCATTCAGGAACAGGTTGAGAAACACCTGCTGGAGCTTGAAGTCACTCCCCTGCACGATGGTCGGGGTTGGGGACAATTCGCGACGCACCTGAATATTCGACGTGGCGAGCTGATGCTCGAGCAGCACCATGACGTCGTTGATGACGACGTTGACATCCACCGGTCCAGTGTCATCGGAGCGGCTCGGCCTGGCGAGGTTGAGCAGCCCGTTGACGATCTTGGCAGCCCGGAACGTCTGGCGCTCTATCTTCTCGAGCAACCGCGTACGCGGGTCGTCGGGCTGGGTGCCCTCGAGCAACATCTGCGTGAAACTCGAAATCCCGGTGAGCGGTGTGTTCACCTCGTGCGCGACGCCGGCCGCCAGGAGCCCGATCGACGCCATCTTGTCGGACAGCTGGAGCTGCTCTTCCAACTGCACGCGCGCGGTGATGTCCTCGAGGATGATCATGGCTCCCGCGATATCACCCTCTGGCGTGCGCAGCGGAGCCAGGGCGGCGTTCAGCAAGAGCCGTTGAGGACCGTCTTCGTGACGCGACATCAGCGGTACGCGATAGAGCGCGGTCCCGTCTGGTTGGTCACCCCGCGCCTGTCGGAGTCGATCGGTGAACGTGGTGTCAAACAGGTCGGTCAGCAGCTTGCCCACAGCGGTCTCGTGGGTGACGCCATACAGGCGCTCCAGCGCAGCGTTCCACCGCAGCACCCGGTCGTCCAGATCGAGCACCACCAGACCGTCGTTCAACGACTCGATGATGTTCTCGTTGAACTCGCGAATGCGGTCGACCTCGGCCGCTTTCATCTGCAGCTGCGTGAAGAGGCGGCCGTTCTCGATCGCCGTGGCCACCTGACCGGCCACGGCGGCCAGCAACGCGACATCCTCGCTGCTGAGCGGCTCTCCACTCGGCTTGCCTCCCAGCGCCAGTACGGCAATCGTCCCTTCTTCGG
>SXOW01000502.1 GCA_005778315.1 Acidobacteriota bacterium | reverse complement strand
GTGCCACGAAGCGAACTACGCGCTCGAGGGCATCATGAAGGGCGCGCGGTTACTTGAAGCCGATTTCCGGGGGGAGAGCCCGCAAGGCGTGGCCAATCCGACCCGATAGGGTGAGACACTGGGCAGGGCTCCGGGTAGTCATTTTTCAGGAGAAGTCAGAATGCGACAGCAGACCTCGATGATGCTCAAGGCCGGCGTAGCAACAATCGCCTTCGCGGGTCTCGTACTGATGGCAGGTGTCCCGACCCAGGCGCATCATGCGTTTGGCGCCGAATTCGACCCGAATCGCCCGGTCGTGCTCCGTGGGCCCGTGGTGAAGGTCGAGTGGGTGAACCCGCACACCTGGATTCACATGGAAGTCACGGCGGACGACGGGTCCAAGCAGGTGTGGATGGTGGAGGGCGGCACTCCGAATACGCTGCTTCGACGCGGGCTGTCCAGAGACTCGATTCCGATTGGTGCGATGCTGGTCGTCGACGGCTATCAGAGCAAGGATCGCAGCGCCCGGGCCAACGGTCGCGACGTCACGTTCGAGGACGGTACCAAGTTCTTCATGGGGTCGTCCGGGACCGGCGCGCCACGCGATGGCCGCGACACGACCGAACCTGAATAGCGCGCTTCGTGCGTGATGCCCGTGGCACCCCCTGTGGTGCACGGGCCTCGTGGTGCACGCCACCGCGGTGGCGCAGGGCTCTAGCCGCGCGATCGCAGGCCTGAAGGGCTGCGCCACTGGGTCCGGGCGAAGGTTCAGGAAGGTTCAGGGGTGAGGGCTGGCCGGTGAGGGCTGGCCGCCGTCAGTCACCGCCGGCCGGCGTCGTCAGGTCCCGTGCGGTCAGGCTCGCCATCGGCGCCGGCGCGACCGTGGTCCGCTCCAGCAGCCAGACCACATTCACCGCCACCGGCGCTCCGAGCGCACGCGCCGGTTCGAAGCGGACGTCGGACGCCAGGCGGGACACGGCCCGGGTGAGGGCGGCGTCCGGCACGCCGTCGTGCAGCACCTCCACCGAAGCCAGCTGGCCCTCCCGCGTGACCACCGCGGTCAACGCCAAGTTGGGGATTCCCAGCGGTCGCAGCGGCTGCATCAGCATCGCTTTGGCTCGTGTGTCCGCGGCGACCCGCGGTAGAGTCACGCCCGCTACCAGCCACAGGGGGTTGGCGTTGGAACCCAGCGCGGTTGACGCGCGCAACAGCCCCGCGAGCGAGCCAGGGTTGGTGGGTACGGCGAGGACCACCAAGACCGATATGACGATGGCACCGGTCAGCGTCGCTGCCAGCGAGCCCGCAATCATCCACAGCCGTTGCCCGTCCTCGCTGACGTCATGGAGTCGCTGACGCCAGTGGGCGTCCGGCTCCATCGCCTTGCGGGCCATGACCTCAGGCGCCAGGCGGGCGAATGCCCAGCGGTCCGGGCGGTGCTGCGCCGCGCCCTGGCGGAGGGCCGTCGCCAGCACAGTCAGATCGTCGCGAACCCCACGGCAGTCGGCACAACTCGCCAGGTGCGCGTGCAGCCGCACCTGACGCTCGGCAGACAGCTCGCCATCGTGCGCGGCGGTCAGCCACGTGCGGCCGGTGCTGCACCGGATCGAGGCTGGATGTCTCATGGCGTGCGCAGCTCCGATCGGAGCGTCTGACGGGCGCGGGCCAGGCGCGACTTCACCGCCGCGTTGGACACCCCCAGGGAGAAGGCGATCTCGACGTATCGCATGCCGTGCAACTCGCGCAGCACCAGCGCGGATCGTTGGTCGAACGGTAGGCGGTTCAGCGCGCGCCACAATCGTCCGCTCAGCTGTTTTTGGTCGAGTGCGGCTTCCGGAGAGGCCCCCCGCGCTGGCGCCGGTAGCTCGCCACGCTCTGCGATGACGGCGTCAAGGGAGACCTCGTCGGCTCGCCGCCGCCGTCGCCACCAGCGCTGCCGGTTCCGTGCGTGGTTGATGACGATACGGTAGATCCAGGTCTGCAGGGCGGAATCACCCCGGAACCGGTGGATCGACCGGAACACGGTCAGGAAAGCGTCTTGCGACAGGTCGAGGGCGTCTTCGTGGTTGTTCAGCAACTGCAGGGCCAGGTGATAGACCATGCGCTGATGCGTATCGACTAGATCTTGACAGGCTTGTGGCTCGCCCGTTGCGCACCGCTCGGCAATGTTGCACTCCGAGTCGGCGGGTTCCGACCAATCGATAACGCGAGCTGGCTTCACCCCTGCCTCCCGTCGACCGTCCGCTTCCTGTCCGCTCGAGTATCCCTCGAAACGTCTCTGCCGCCTGTGATCAATTTGACACCGCCCCCGGCAGAAAGTAGCGCCGTGGACAGCCGGGAGAGACTGCCCGCCCCGCATTCGGGCATTGAACCCGTATCGCCTGGGTTGTAGGATCAGCCGATCAACGCGCGTCTTGGGCGCAACCCTACACAGGCTGTCGGCGGTCCTCCGTAGTCATTCCTTATGTCCGCGTTCACGGACTTCCTTGGCACCCGCGCGCGAGAGCTGCTGGGAACGGATCTTGGTCAGATCCGCTTCACGGACATCGGCATGACGTATCTGCTGTCGATGGCAGTAGCGCTGGTCGTCCTGCTGTCTGTGCTGCGCGTGTGGCTCACCTCCCGGCGACACCATCGGCAGCATTCGGGGCATCAGGTCGAGCGACGGTTTCAGCGTGGGGTCTGGGGGCAGGCGCTGTACATCGTGCCAAAGCTGTTGCTCGGATTGGCCGTCGCGGTGTTGCTGGTGGCCATGGCGGATCCGTACCTCACCGCGACCGAAGAGGTGGCCGGCGACATGGATTCGCGCATCCGCATTGACCTGGTCGACACGTCGCTGTCGATGGCATGGGAGTTCCCCGGCAGCGGAAAATCGCGAGCCCAGGTCGCCCGCGAGGCGCATCTCAAGTTTCTGGAGATGCGGCGCGACAAGAACGATCGCGTGGCCTTGTGGCTTTTTTCGTCCTTCCCCTACATGGTGGACGACTTCGTCATCGACGACGAGTTGTATTTCTTCCAGGTGATGGATGCCCCGTACGCCATCGTGCGTATTCTGGCGGCGCAATCCGGGACGCCCATCGACCAGACGTTCGTGCCGGACGACAAGGTCCGCATCATCGACAGCGAGGGCAACACGAACATCATTCGGGCGTTGCAGTCGGTGGTGCGACACTTCGACCGGGACGTGGCCACCCTTGGGAGCGGTTCACGGCCACATCGGGCGGTGCTCATCGTGACCGACGCTGACGTCGACGAGATTCCAGAAGTGGAGTTCGCCGAACTGAGTCGCCGCAACATCGTGCCCTACATGATCTTCATCAACGCGGACGAGCCGAGACTCGGGAGTCAGCGGCCGGCCAACCCGCCCGTCAGAAACACACAGGCGTTGATCGACACGATCCGCGAGTTCGGCGGGGACTATTTCGACGTGCGGGACGCCGACGGACTGCAGCGCGCGTACGAAGCGATAGACGACGCGGAGACGGTGCAGGTGCAACTGACCCACCGTGCCGTCAAGGTTCCGATCTATCCGCGGTTTCTCCTGATCAGCATGGCATTGCTCGTCGTGGGGATTCCTGCCGGCTTTGTCGCCGAGCTTATTGGCGGCACCCACCCGTAAGCCGCACAATCGCCCGGATCGGGGGTCATTCGTCGTTCGTCGTCTCGTACTGCGCCTCGATCGGCATCAGTGCGGCCTTGATGGCGGCGGCCCAGATGGCGTTGCCCTTGTCGTTCAGGTGCAGGCCGTCGTCCACGAAGACATCGTCCATGACCTTCCCGTCAGCCTTCAGGAACGGGGTTACCACATCGATGTAGTGCAACCGCCCGTCGCTGTCGACGATCTTCCGATACAGCGCGCTGGTGGCCTGCGCCCGATCCCAGACCGACACACGCGCCAGGCTGGGCTTGACCGAGAGCACATAGATGCGAGTGTCGGGGAGCTCGGCGTGAATCTTCGCGATGATCTGTTTCAATTCGCCCGCGACCGTCTCGGGTGCATCTCCACCGAACGAGTCGTTATCCCCCTCGTAGATGGCGACCGCGCGCGGTTTGTAGGGCAGGACCAGTCGATCCAGGTGGTTGAGCACGTCGGACATCTGGCTCCCGCCGAATCCCCGCGGAATGACGGTGAGCGGGGCCAGATCGGTCTCCATGGTCCGCCAGCGGGCGAAACTTGAACTGCCCGTGAGCACGATGGCGCCCTCCGGTCGAGTGGGAGCATCAGCCTCGAAGGCCTGCATCGCTTCTTCCCACCGGTCGATGGCCACCGCCGCGGTCTGTGCCGCTGCCGGCGCGACGACGAAGGAGAGGGCAAGAAGCAGCGCGGCCGAAACAGTTGCGTATCGAGCTTTCACGTCAACCTCCAGGGATCTCTGTGTGCGTGTGCACCGCATTATACGGGCGATCAGGGTGCGCATGGCGTCAGCGCAGACAGATCAGGAGTCGGATGCCGCGAGCGGGCCGCTAGTCAACCGGTGCGGTGGTCAGCAGCAAAGAACTCCTCCATGATGCGATACCTCGCCGCCTGCATGCCCAGGCGTTCGTAGGTGGCTTGGGCCACACGGTTGTCGGCGTCGACGTATAACCGCACTCCCACCACCGCCGGATCGGCCATGGCCAGGTTCTTTATATGGTCGTACAGCCCCCTGAAGATGCCACGACGACGATGGTCTTTGTGCACGTAGACGCTTTGGACCCACCAGATATCGCCGTTGCGCCAGTCGCTCCACTCTCGGGTGTGCATGACCTGGCCGACGGGCGCCTGGTCGACACACGCTACGTAGTACCGTCCATGGCCCGCGTTGGAGAGGATGGCCTCGACCCCACGGGCTACCAGGTCGCGGTCGAGTGACGTATCCTCGGTCTCAGCCGCAATCCGCAGATTGAAATCGACGATGGTTGCAGTGTCGGCGGCGGTCGCGGGTCTGATGACGAACGGGGCCATGCGGTCTGGTCTCCTTTTTGAGGCCGGTCTCGTGTGCACGCTTGGCCCACAATACCGGATTCGTGGAGGGCTCCACCATGCGACGATCTGTTTCCTGCGTTGTCTTGATGTCCGTCTGGGCCTGCGCGCCCGTCCCACCAGACCCCGTGCGCGTCGACCCTGGAGGGATCTTCGACGGCACCGCCGGGCGCTGGATCGACCTGACGCACGCGTTTTCCGACTCGACCATCTACTGGCCGACAGACACGGCTGGTTTCCAGCTCGAAGAGCTGGCCTTTGGCCCCACAGAGGGCGGCTGGTTCTACGCCTCGTATCAGTTCGCAACGGCCGAGCATGGTGGCACCCATCTGGACGCACCGATTCATTTCGCCGAGGGGCGCTGGACCAACGACGAAATCCCGCTGTCGGCACTGATGGGGCCGGCCGTCGTGGTCGATGTGACGGCGCGCGCGACGCCTGACTACCTCGTCACCGTGGCGGACCTGACGGACTGGGAGGCGCGCCACGGGGAGATCCCGTCCGGAGCCGTGGTCCTCGTCCGCACCGGGTGGTCCAGCCGCTGGAGCGACCGGACCGCCTATCTGGGCACCGATCTGGTTGGCGAGCCGGCCGTGGCGCAGCTCCATTTTCCGGGTCTGGGCGAAGACGCGGCGCGGTGGCTCGCCGAACAGCGCGACATCGCCGCGGTCGGCATCGATACACCGAGTATCGACCGGGGCCAGTCGGCGGACTTCCGCGCCCACGTGACCCTCTACCGCGAGAACATCGTCGGCTTCGAGAATCTGGCCGACCTGTCGGGGTTGCCGGCGACTGGCAGTTATGTGATGGGCCTGCCCATGAAGATCACGGGCGGCAGCGGCGGTCCGCTCCGGGTTGTGGCCTTTCTCCCTGCGGGCGCAGAGTAGACCGACACGAGCGGCTAGGGCGCGACCTGGATGGTCACGTTCTCGTAGGTGAAACTTGCACCGTCGCTGGCGACCGCCCGCAGCGTGTATTCTCCCGGCTGGTCGAACGTCACCGTATCTTCCCAGCGGTTACCGGGTGGCGGTTCGGGCAGGATATAGGGCGGAGACCACGGCGAGTTTCCCCACACACGGGTGTCCATCCACGCTTTCATCTGAACCGGATCGAACGTCGCATGGCGAGCCGGCCCGCGATAGACGATCCACGAGAACCGCACCCCGGGGGCGCTGCTGACAACGGACGCTCCAACCCCGGCGGTGGAGTAGAACTCTTCGAGATCCTTCGGTGGCTGCCCGCGGTCGGAACGCGGCGGGAAATCGTCCGGATCGGTCGCCGAGGCGATCAGCGTCAGCGGCTCGCCAACCGTGGCGGTCCGGTGCCTGTCGCCCTCGACCGTGAGCGCGGGCGGTATGTTGCTGCGCAGACGATCATCCAGGCTGCCGAACGCTCCGCCCACCTCGGTGGACATGACCTGCGGGTCCAGGCGGTAGTCCGCGCTGAGCGTGGCGAAGGCGCGGTTGGTGCGCCCATGACTGGTGAGCGTCCAGACTAGCTCCTGGTCACCGAAGTCCGCCGGCACCACGACCGTGAACAGGAACGGGTTGCGCTGTGGATAGAAATGCGTCGGCTGGCCGTTGTCGGCCGACGACGCGTCGAAGCCGTCAACCCCAAGGTCGTCGAGCGTGCTCGGCGCGGCGATCGAGAAGTAGTTGGCCGGCCCGATCGGTACGTCGAACTCCTCTTCCCAGTTCGAGTTCATGTATCCGAACCAGAGCGTGAACGACCCGTCGTCGTTAGGCCACCAGCCTTCGAAGGCTGGGTGGATGCTCTGCCCCCGCAGAAACATGAACCGTGTCTGGGCATCGACGCCACGAGACGTGAATGGCGCGGCGACAACCGCGGCCACCACAAGCAATGCGAAGATCCCGCGTGAAACCGGCTGACTCACTGTTGTCCGGTATCCTCGGTGGTGGTGTCCATGGCTGGGACCGGGGCCCAGCACAGCGGACAGCCGACGTCGTACTGATTCCGGTCCTTCATGGCCGCACGCCGCTCCGCCATCTCCCCTTGGAACTGTTCCTCGGTGAGTTCGACCCCGTAGCCGAGGTCAATGAACATGTTGGCCACCGACCGCCGGCCGCCGCCCGCCCAGT
>SXOW01000501.1 GCA_005778315.1 Acidobacteriota bacterium | reverse complement strand
GCTCCCGGCCGCCGCCAGTCAGACGTCCGCCGCGCCACCCTGGACGCCGCCGCGCACACCCGACGGTCATCCCGACCTCCAGGGGTACTGGCACGGGGGACCGGCCAACGCCTCGCACAGCATCGAAGAGGGGTGTTGTGATGCGATCCACGCGCGAATGCAGAGCAGAGGCCCCGACCAGCTCGGGCTCCCCGAGCCGATGATCGTCGATCCGGCCGATGGGTGGATTCCGTATCAACCCTGGGCGGCGGCGCGGCGCACGGAGCTGCTCTACAGCACGGAGACCCCCACCGAGCTGGCGCACATCGATCCGGAGGACCGCTGTTTGTTGCTGGGAGCGCCCCGCAGCAACTACCGCGGCGATCTGGAGATTCGTCAGACCGATGGGTACGTCGTCATCCTGTACGAGTGGGCCCACGCGTATCGCGTGATCCCCACCGACGGGCGCGCCCACGTGGGCGAGGACATCAGTCTGTACAACGGCGATGCCCGAGGCCGGTGGGAAGGGGACACGCTGGTCGTCGATGTGACCAACGTCAACGACCAGCCGTGGCTCGATTCACACGGGAGCTTCTATAGCTCGGCCCTCCACGTCGTCGAGCGCTGGACTCTGACCGACAAGGACACGATTCGCTACGAGGCGACGCTGGACGATCCGACGGTGGTCACGAGCCCGTGGACGCTGACGTTCACGATGGGCCGTATTGGCGACGCGGGGTACGAGTTCTTCGAGGAGGCGTGTTCCGAGGGTGTGACCAACGAGCACCGCCTCGCGGCGGGCCGGCAGGCGGTCGCCGCCGGCGAACGACGGATCCACACGCACGAGAAAGAGCCATAAGATTTTCGGACCGCGGTTCACCCGCCAACGGGTGGACCACGCTTTGCTATCGTCCTTTGGCGGGATCCTTCAAACGTCCCAGGAACCGGAGCAGGTCTGCCGGTCCATTGGTAGCCGCCGCGTGGACGCGTCTGAGGTCCAGTGATTCGTACGCGTGCGCGACGATGTTCCGGAACCCGGCCGCGCGGACGAGGCGGTCGGCGAGCCCGTCATCGATAATCGCAGCCTGCTGGAGCTTTCGGAACGCATCGGCATAGCTGGACGGGGTGCCGAGTCGCAGCGCCAGACACGCGGACATCGCGAGATCGATCACGATCTGCGTGGCCTGCCAGAGATGCAGCACGACGGCGTCCGACACATCGGAGGCCGGCTGCAAGTCACTCGCCGACGCCGGCAAGCGTGCCACCACCCGGGCCAGATGCCGTTCCACGGCCATGGTCCGCTCGGCCAGCACGGCAGTGTCGAACACGCTCACCGTGGCAGTGCCTCGAGCACCTCGTCGTACCCACGCTGAAGCATCGGCCCGACGTCGCACCAGAACCGGATCGCCTCCAGCCGGAACCGGTCGTACCGCCCACGGCTCGACTCGAACAACAGTCGTCCGTCCCTGGCGGCCCTGTATCGCAGCAGGCCGCTTGCCCGAGCGAGATCCGCAAGATCGACCCGGTCGTTTCCAACGGCCTCGATCAGGCCCGCCAGCAGCCCGGGAACATCGGCGCCGTCCCGAGCCAGGAACCCGAAGTCCCAGTCGGCGCCAGACCGGGCATCGCCGCGAGCTCGCGATCCGAAGAGGATCAGGAGATCCAGCCCAGGCGTCGAATGAGCGAGGGAGACGGCCCGGGCGAGCTCGGGCGTCGCCTCAGGCGGCGGCATGCCTTGCATGGTAGCAGACCGTCATTGCGACCGGTACACGGAGGTCCCATCCACCGTATATCGCGTCGCTGTCCGATCCACGCTCTGTCGAAGGGGGAAGGGGCTGCAGAGTCCGAGAAGGGGCGTCATGCTTACCGCGAAACGGACGCGAAACCCACCAATGTTTCCTATCGTCCTCGCCAGTCGTCTTCGCCCGCGCCGACGGTCGGGATAGACTGCACGTCGCCATGCCTCCCGAGTTGCTCGCTGGCCGCTACCGCATCCTGTCGCCCCTTGGTGCCGGGGGCATGGGCGAAGTGTTCCTCGCCGAAGACACGCGGCTCGAGCGCCGGGTGGCCGTGAAGATGCTGCCGGCCTCCGTGACTTCCGCGCGCTCGAGATGGTGCTGCACGGGAACCTGGCGGAACAGTTCCTGCGCGAGGGCCAGTAGCGTCCCCATTGGCATCAGTGTCGGGAACGCTTCGTAATTGGGCACAGGGGCGGAGGAGTCCAGAAGGACCGGCGAAGATTCTGCTTCGAGTTGCAGCGAACCGGTTGGCCGACAGAGATCGCGCCTCCAACTCACGCTTCAAGATACGGCCTGGATGCGCGGGAATCATGTCAAGTCACCCCTTGTGATAATTGGCGATCTCGACGTCCCACGCTTTGACGCCGGCAGCGTGCGGCGCCAGCCCCAGACCGATCCCGCCAGCGCCACCGCGAGCGCGCCCAGGCCGACCCAGAGGCCCTCGGGGACATAGGTGAAGGCATGGCGGCCACCCTGGTCCGCCGGCATCATCGCGGAGGGGCCCGGCTGCGTCTCGTCGAACCGGATCGGCCCCAGGGTGCTCCGCCAGCCCGGCGCGTAGTTCGTGTTCAGGACGACGGTCGCGGGCCGGTCGCTGCCCAGGACGCTGAACGACACCTCGTTCGGCGAGAACCACGTGTCGAAGATCGTGGCTCGGCCGTCGGTCCAGACCAGCGGTCGTTCCGAGTTGGAGGTGCGGTCGAGCTGCAGCGGCTCATAGCAGTCGACAAACGACCGGTCGTTCATCAGCGCGCGTAACATGGGCGACTGGCCGCTGAAGGGATCGGCGTTGACCTCGTACGCGAGGGTGCGGGGGCCCGCCCCCCACGCAAAAGTCGACGCCAGGGGTGGTTGCGAGAACACGTCCCGAAACCAGCTCCCGTTCCAGATTACGAGTTCGGCAGTGGCCAGCACGCAGACCACGGCCACGAAGCCACGACTCTGCCGCGGATCGATCTGGGCGGCGAGCTGGCGCCAGACCCAGGCGACCGTCATGACCGCGAACAGCACGAACACGATGGTGAACCGGCTGGGGATCCGGTAACTGGAGAAGAACGGCAGCAGGCGCGCCAGCGACGCTGGGGCCACCGGCGCGAACTCGCCGGCCGAGAAGAACAGCAGGAGGACCGCCGTGCCCCCGAACGACTGGCCCAGCCGCCGGTCGGGCGCACGCCGCGCGGTCCCGACCCACACCAGGCTGGCCATGAACAGCAGCCCGAACAGCGCCCCGGTGAAATTGCCGTACTCGTGCCACCCGTGACGCTGGTCGTCGAACGCCGGCGTCAAGTCCTGATACGGGGTGATGTAGGCGTGCACCAGCATCTCCGGTGTCATGAAGTCGGACCGGTCCATCCCTCCGCGCGTATCGAAGAACTGGTTGCCGCCGACAAACAGCGTGACCGGCACCAGCTTCGGACCGGCGTAGGCCAAGCCGGCCGCCACCAGCACGGTCACCAGGACGAGCGGGCGCCGGCTCCGCTGCAGCACGGCGGCGAACGCCGAGAAGCCGCCTATGCCCGTCAGCGCCATCGGGACGACGTGCATCCCGCCGCCGTAGATCATCAACGCCAGCAAGGCGGCGGCACCGAAGACGTACTTGAGCCGTCCGTGCTCGATCGCTCGCAGCACCCAGAACAGCTGCAGCGGAAACAGGAACGCGGGGAGGAACGTGCTGTGCCCCACAGCCAGGTGCAGCGCGTGAGCGCCGGACAGCGTGAAGACGCTGGCGAGATACACGACCACCACCAGAGACCTGAGCCCGATGACCCGCCGCAGGAGCAGATGCATGCCCACCAGGCCCACGACGTAATGCAGCACGATGGTGACCTTCATGGCCAGTGGCAGGGACGTCACCAGGGCGATCGGGTAGACAGGGCTGAGCAGTGCGACCTGAGGGTTGGCCCAGAGGACGTTGCCGCCGCAATACCACGGGTTCCAGAACGGCGCTGCCCCGTATTCGACGACGTTGTTGAGGACGGAGGCGTAGTAGAAGAGGTGCTGGTCCCAGTCGCCGACCCCGACCCCGTGGGGGAGCCGGAACAGCGGCGCGCAGAACACGAGGGCGAGCGCCGCATACAGCCCGCCCGTCATCACGGTCGTGCGCCTGGCGTGCGGCATCCGGGCGATTATAGCCGGACCTCGCGCACCGTGACCGAGTCGTCCAGGCACCTGAGACGGGACACCAGAGGCCGGTGTCCGCTACCGCGACTGGCGCCAGACGGAGGCGACCCCGGAGGACGGCTGACGCGTAGCGTCTCTCACCATCCGTCGCGCACGTGCGCCCGCATCAGTGCCGTGGCGCCCTGACGCGGCGCCGACGGCTGGTGCCGACGAACTCACGGCTCGGTTCACTCTCCTGCGTCGCGTGATGGTTCGACGTGAACCAGGACGTCGGCCACCCATGGCAGCTCGCGTTTCAGCGTTGCCCGCACGCGTCCCCCGATCGCGTGCGAGGCGCCGATCGTCAGCGTCGGGTCGACTTCGATGTGCAGGTCGATGTGATACTGCAAGCCGGTCTTTCGCGCGAACACCTTGTCGATCCCCCGCACGCCCGCGACCGATCGCGAGATCTTCACGATGTCGCCAGTCATGTCTGGCGCCGGCATCGTGTCCGCGAGTTCAAGCGATGAATCCCGCAGTACACGAAGTCCCGTGACGACGACCACGATGCCGACGACGAATCCCCCGTAGTGATCAGCGGCGAGAAACCGGGCCGGGTCGTACGTCGCGAGGGCCACGGCAACGAGGGCGGCGAGCGCTGACAGGATGTCGACGGCGTCGTTCCACGCGTCGGCGACGAGCGCCGAGCTGCGGAGACGGCGACCCACACGGAACTTGACCGACGACATGATCCCGCGCAGCACGATCGCGGCGACGAGCGCCGCGACGGCGCTGATGCCGGGCGGCGGATGCGTCGCGCCAACGGCCTGCAGGGACTGGTAGCAGATCATCACGCCGGCCGCCGCGAGGATCACGCCAACCACGAACGCGGATAAGGTCTCGAATCGCCCGTGTCCGTACGGGTGATTCGCATCAGCTGGCCGCGCCGCGACGCCCATCCCGATCACGATGATGCTCGATGCGAGCACATCGCCGGCGAACTCGAATCCCGTCGCGACGACCGACGTCGAGTTGACCAGCAGGCCGATGATGATGTTGCTGCAGGCGAGCAGGGCGCTCACGGCTATGCCAACGAGCGCGACCCTGCGCGCAGTTCGGTACGACTCGAGAACGGTCACCGCAGTATTGTGCAGGAGGACGGCACGCGCGTCATGACCGCCTTACTTCCCGGCCGCGCCGCCGTCGGGCGCCCGCCGGTCGAGCCCGCCCTCGAGGACGCCGTCGCTGCCGACCACGATCACGTCGGCCACGCCCTGGCCGCCCTGCTCGTTCACCGTGTGGCCCATCGCCCTGAGCCTGGCGATGGTGTCGGCCGAGAAGCCGTAGCGCTCGTAGTTGATGCGGTCGGGTAGCCACTGGTGATGGATGCGCCCCGCGTCCACCGCCTCCTGGGCGTTCATGCCGAAGTCGACGACGTTCAGGATGGTCATCAGCACGGTGTTGATGATGGTGCGGCCGCCGGGCGAGCCGGTGACCATGAACAGTTTGCCGTCGCGGGCGAGAATCGTCGGCGACATGCTCGACAGCATGCGCTTGCCGGGCAGCGCGAGGTTGGGCCGCGTGCCGATGTTGCCGCGCTCGTCGGTCATCTCGGGCGCCGAGTTGACGTCGCCCATCTCGTTGTTGAGCAGAAACCCGGCGCCGGGCACGACGATGCGCGAGCCGTAGCCGTACTCGAGCGTGTAGGTCATCGACACGGCGTTGCGCATTTCGTCCACCACCGACAGGTGGGTCGTCTCCTGCGACTCGGTCGGCCACGAGAACGACGACGGCGACGACACCGAGGCCTCGTTGGGATTGTCCTTCCACGGCTTGCTGCCGTGCTTCTGCCAGGCCAGGTCGAGGCCGAGCAGCGTCGCCGCGATCAGGAACAGCCGCGGCGTGGCCAGACGGCCGAGGAACCGCGCGATGACGCTCTGCGTGGGCGCGTTCATGGCGTCAAGCGTATTGCGCTCCCGCGACGATCTTCTCGTCCGCGTCCTTCTGAGGGTCGACCGGGTCCTCGACCATCGAGGCTGACTCGACTGGGCGCAACATTGCAGCGGTCGCCGGACCCAACGGCGTGCGGGCACGTCGTGCTCCTGAGCGCTCGTGCGGCGTCGAGGTTCCGCGGCACGTCCGTGACGGCACCGGCACTGGAGTTGGCAAGTTCGGAGTCCGAAGTTACACTCTCCTCCCGTACGTCAAGGACGGCGACTTCGAAATGACACCACACGCCGCGCCCGCGTGGTCGGCATCGCGCTGGTTCAACACGCCCGAGCCCCTGACGCTCGATGCGCTACGTGGGCGCGTGGTGATGCTCCATGCGTTCCAAATGCTGTGTCCGGGATGCGTCGCGCACGGAATTCCACAGGCGCAGCGGGTGGCCAGCCAGTTCGCCGATTCCCCCTTGACCGTCGTGGGTTTCCACACCGTCTTCGAGCACCACGACGTGATGGGACCGGACGCCCTGGAGGTGTTTCTCCACGAATACCGCGTGCGGTTCCCCGTCGCCGTCGACCATCCCGGTCCGGCGGGCGACCCGCTGCCTCTGACGATGCGGGCGTATGGCATGCGCGGCACGCCAACAGTCGTCTTGATCGATGCAGTCGGTCGCCTCCGCCAGCAGGTGTTCGGTGCCTACGAGGACCTGCAGCTCGGGCGAGATCTCGGCGTGTTGATGGCCGAGGCCCTCGCAGCGAGGGAGCGTCCCTCCGAGACCGACCCGTGACCCGTGGCTGCTCCAGGCTGCGACGAGACCGGCTGCGCCAACGAGGAAGGCTAGCCGAGCATGAGGGCACTTTGGGAACAACTCTGTTCGCAGACTGGCTTGAATCCCCGTAGATGGCGGCGACACCACGCTCTTGCCAGTTCGTGAGGATTTCGACGCCCAGCCACGCCGTTCGCCCCTGGATTGCCGACGTCCTGCCCGAGGCATTTGGCGACTGGCAGTGCGACGTCGTCGCGCTCGATCTGCACCGGTCGTTCTGGGAGAAGGCGACCATTCTCCACGCAGAGCACCATCGCCCTTTGGACAAGGTGACTCCAGATCGATTCGCGCGCCACTACGCTGACACGGCGGCCCTCGCTCTTCATGCCGACGCCTCAGGCGCGATTGCGCAATCGGATCTGTGCCAACGCGTTGTCCGCTGGAAGAGTCGCTTCTTCGGCAGCGCCTGGGCCCGCTACGACCTGGCCGTCCCGCCGACGTTCAGGCTCGTGCCGCCGCCGGAACGGGAGGCACCGCTTCGCCGCGACTACCAGGCGATGCGCGACCTGTACCTGTCCGAGCCGGAGCCATTCGAGCGGATTCTCTCGACCCTTGGTGACGTCGAACATCAACTCAACATGTTGGCAGGGAGAGGCTGACCGGTTGACGAACAGGTCGACCTGAACCCGCACAGATCGGCGCGGCGCTCTTCTCGTTCAAATCGCCGCTGTCGCGCGGCGTGCTGCTGGCCGACCGTGTCTGCTGTCTGCGCGTGCACCGCCCACCGGGAATGGGCCTCACGGCCACCCGATGAGCGCTACGCCAGCGTTCACGTGCTCTAGGATGCGGCACGCGCCCGGCGCGTCCGTACCGAAGAGCAGACCATCGACACCGTCGACCTCAGGACAGAAGCTGTGGCATCCGACGGGCTCGCGTTACGCTACGGGTCGGGCCGCCACGGCGCCCTCACACACTGGAGCTTCGAGCAGCTCGCCTGCATCGCCGCCGAAATACCTCCGAACGCTGCCCGCAACGATCGCATCAGGCGCGATCAACTACGGGCTGCGGCGTCAACGGCGCGAGCAGCAGCAGCTTCTCGTCGACCGCGACGACCCGTGGACTGTTCACGCGTCACCTCTCCGACGTACGCGCAGGTCCACCACGACGAGCTGGTGCAAGACGCCCGCGGCGGGCTGCCTCGGGTGGTAGGTCGTTGACGGGGAGGCCACGCCTGGCCGAGCGCAGAGCCCGTGCCACGTAGCCCGCCCCAGGAAAACAGGGGCTATCTAGACGATCAGGCTCGCGACCGTGGAGTTTCTAAGCCTGCGATCGGAACCATGGCTGGCAGTTCCCTCGAGGCGCCGGTCGGTTGCGTACGTCGGATGGGTATGACTCTTCGAGCCTGTGACGTTGTCTGACGGCCCGTGGTGACAACGCTATGCTGGGGGGAACTTTGGGAACAACTCTGTTCGCAGCCTGGCTTGAATCCCCGCAGATGGCGGCTATACCAGGGTGATTGAGGCTGGCGGGTACCTGCGCCTCCCGCTGTCTAGTACCTAGAGTAGGCCTCGCGCGTGGCGTGGCAGCGCCGGCAGGCCGACCGTTCGCAGGAGGGTCGATACCAGAATCAAAGCGCACCCGGCGAGGGACCAGTCGCCAGGCTGCTCCCCGTGAAACAACCACGCCCACAGTGCGCTGCATACGGGTTCGAGCAGCAGGAGGAGGGACGCCTCCAGGGCGGGCACGCCACGCATCCCTCTCGTCATCAGGATATAGGCCATGCCGATCTGGAAGAGGCCCAGATAGCCGATCAGGGTCCAGTCCAGCCAGCCGACCGGGCTGACCGGAAACGCCAGAGGCGCACAGACCAGGGCGGCGGCGAGATTGCCGGCTATGACAGCCTGGGCCGCGGCGTCCCGCTGTGTGCCGTTCCCTCCGAGCCACCGCAGGCCGAGGATCGTGAACGCCCAGGTGAGCCCGGCGATCGCCCCAAGCAGGTTGCCGAGCGACGGATTGGTGGCGAGTGCGGTGGGTGCGTCCGCTCCTACAAAGAAGAGCCCCAGACCCAGGCCCATGACGAGCGTGAACGCGACGTCAGTACGGCGTATCGACTCCTTCAGCAGCCAGGGGCCGAGCACCAGGAGATACAGCGGTGCTGTCGACTGCAGGAAGATGGTGTTGACCGCGGTGGTGAGCTTGTTGCCGAGGACGAACAGGATGAGCGTCGCCGCGTAGCAGGCGCCGACCGCGAGGGTCCGCGGCGACCAGAAACGTCGCGCCCCGGCCAGCACCACCCACAAGAACGCCCCCGCAAGGAGCGACCGGAACGCCGCCACTTGCCAGCCTGACAGTACGGTCGCTTTGATCGCCGTGCCGCCGGTGGAAAACAACAGGGCGGCGCCGAGGATACAGAGCCGGTCCGACGACATCGTCACGCCGCGCTGGCTTCGCCCCTCGTACCTATTGTGGCCAGACGACGCCCTGGTTTGTGGTCGTCACGGGGCCCAGCCCCTTGTAGACGAATTTCTGCAGGCGCTTCCCTTCGTATGTTTCGGTTGTGTAGATGTTGCCGGCCGAGTCGGTTGCGATGCTGTGCGTACCGAAGAACTGGCCGGGCTGGCGGCCCCCGTCGCCGAAGCTGGTGAGATGCGTGAGGGCGACGCGGTCGATGATGTGGACCCGCTGGTTGACGCCGTCCGCCACGTAGATATAGGTCTGGTCCGCGTCCTTCGAGAAGTCGAGGTCCCACGTCGAGCCTGAGCCGGTCGTGTTGGGCATGACCAGCACCTCGTCGACGAACGTTCCATCTTTCTCGAACACCTGAATCCGGTCGTGCGCGCGGTCGCACACGTAGATCAGGCCACTGTTGGAGACCTCGGCGCAATGGACCGGGCTGAGGAACTGCTGCAGGTTCGGACCGCCCGGGACGTAGCGCTCGTCATAGGCATCATCCGGTTCGTTGCCGTAGGCGCCCCAGAACCGCTTCAACGCTCCCGTATCGGCGTCCACGACCGCGACCCGCCGATTGCCGTAGCCATCGGCAAAGTACATCTCGTTCGCCGCACCATCGAAGGCGATCTTCGCGATGCGGCTGAAACTGTCTTGACTGAGACTGTCGCGGCCCCGTCCGGGGATGCCGACCTGGAGCAGGAAGTCACCGCTCCGCGTGAACTTGAGGGCATGCGAGTCGGTACCGCCGTTGCCGCCCACCCAGACGTTGTCCATGTGGTCTACGGTGATGCCGTGGTTCGACTGCGGCCAGGTGTACCCCTCGCCCGGGCCACCCCAGCTGTTGACCAGGTTGCCGGCGGGGTCGAACTCGAGAACCGGTGGGGCCGGGAAGCAGCACTCTTCGGCGGTCGGCGGGTCTCCCATGGCCGACGTCTCATTGGCGGCCAGAGTGGAGGCGCGGTGCACAATCCACACGTGGTCCTGCGCGTCGACGTCGACGCCGATAGTCGAGCCGAGCAGCCAGTGGTTTGGCAGCGGCTTTGGCCACAGCGGGTCCACCTCGAACATCGGCGCCTGCGGGCCGCCCGCGTCGGCGGCAGGTGTTGCCGGGGGACTCGTCGATTCCAGATCGACCGCGTCACTGCCCCCGGACCCGCCACTGCATGCGGCGGCGCCGGCCACGAGCGCCAGCGCGGCCATGAAACCGAACCTCTTCAGAAACGACATCTCGTGCCTCCTGTATCGAGCCGTGCACCCATCCGTGCGTTCGTTCAAAACGTGGCAATCGGGTTCAGGGGCGACCCCATGCCTTGTTCGATCCTCAGTGGGGCGGCGGTGAACAGAAACTCGTACCGGTTCTGCCTCCGCGCCTCCTCCGCCAGCGCCTCGAAGTCAAGATTGTCGAAGATCGAGACGCCCAGCGACACCAGCGCCAACCGGTGCATCGGGAGTCCAACCGAGGCCGGGAAGCCGTGTGGCGACACGTCGTTGAACATGTCGTGGCCGATGAATGACACGCCACGTTCCTTCAAGAAGTAGGCGACGTCGGCCTGATACCCCGAGACCCCCTCCGACGTCGGCCAGGGACCCAG
>SXOW01000500.1 GCA_005778315.1 Acidobacteriota bacterium | reverse complement strand
TTCGAGGCGGTCGAGCAGGTGGCCCAGGTAGGGCACTTCGACGATCAGTTCCCCTCCCGGTGCGAGCAGGCGTCGCGCTCCGCGAAGGAAGTCCTGGGGCTCGTCCACGTGGGCGAGCACGTTGTTGGCCACCACGGCATGCGCTGGACCGTGACTCGCCAGAATCGACCGCGCGACGCGCTCGTCAAAGAACCGCTCCAGCGTCTCCAGCCCGTCGGCTCGCGCCCGCGCGGCGATGTTGCGAGCCGGCTCGACGCCAAGCGTCTTCACCCCGTGGTCGCGAAAGTGCTTCAGGAGGCTGCCGTCGTTGCTGGCCACCTCGACCACGCGGTGGGCCGCTCCGAGCTTCAGCCGCGCGACCACCGTGGCGGCATAGCGGGCGTTGTGCCCGGCGATGGTGTCCGACGTCCCGGTCACATAGAGGTAATTGCGAAACAGCACCTTCGGATCGATCACGTCGCACAGCTGGACCAGGTGACAGCCGCCACACCGATACAGGCCGAGCGGGAAACGCGACTCGGTCGCGAACTGGTCGGGGCTCCGTAGAAAGGCGTTGGCCAGCGGCTGGTCGCCGAGGTCGAGAAAGCGCGACAAGCGGCTGGCGCCGCAGGCGCGGCACGACGTACGGACCCGATGGACCGGGATATCGGTCACGCCGTGGCCCTCGGGCCGCACGCGGCGAGGGTGCGAGCGGTTGCGCCGATACCGTCCCGTACCGAGCGGCCCGGTATCCACCCGAGGTGGGATCGCAACGTATCGACGGCCACCGGGCCGTGCCACATCTCTTCGGAGAGATAGGGCCGCGTCCCGAAGCGTAGCCGCGTCGGATCCAGTCCCAGCACCTCCGCGGCGGTTTCGACGAATTCGCGTACCGAACACAGGGTCCCGGTGGCGACGTTGACGCGCGTGTATCCCTCGCGTGGCAGGGCCCCCAGACGTATCAGCGCCTCGGCGACATCGCCGACATAGACGAAGTCCCGTTGCTGGAGCCCCGCGGTCAACTCCAGCGGCAGGCGGTGGTGTCGGGCCGCCAGCAGCGTCGGCAGCAGCCGTGGAAGACGCTCGCCAGGGCCATACGCGGTGAAGATGTGCCCGACCGCGGCTCGCAGGCTGCCAGCCTGGCAGACCGCCTCGATCGCAGCGCTTCCTGCCAGTTTCGTGCGGCCGTACAGGGTGGTCGGCTCACGTGGCAGCGTCTCTCGCACCTCGCCGTCGACCGGTCCGTACTCGAGTGCGGTGCCGGCGTGCACCAGCTGCAGCCCCGGCCAGTCTGCACCGGCCGCACGCTGGCAGGCCAGCGCCAGTTCCGCCGGGAGGTCGCGGTTCAGCGATTCGGCGATGGCCGTGGTCCGCTCTGAAAGTGCGACCCCGTAGCCCACCAGATTGAACACGAGGGCGGGGCGCCGCGCCCGCACGAGGTCCGTGACCGCACCCCGTTGTGCGAGCTCGACACGGTGGATCTGCCCGACGATGCCACACGAGTTGCACACCGCCTGGAGCGCCTGCGGGTCACGCGCGCCCATGTGGAGCTCGGCGCCGGCGTCCGTGAGGACCCGGGCTACCGATCGACCGACAAACCCGCTGGCGCCCAGCACGAGGACCGGGACGTTCGCGTAGCGGTCGCTCAGGGCGGCGGCGTGCATCGCGTCACGATATCAGAGGGGGCCGCGGCGACGTCCGCGTCTGGTTCGCCGACGAGGCCGCCAGTACGGCCAACGCGCGAGGAGACGAAGCTCAGCGTCAGAGGATTCGTTGGCAAAGGGGAGACGAGCCGCCCCTCAGCCGAGCCCCTCGCCGGCGACGACGCCGAGCAGCCTGACGAATTGTTTGCGCTCCGCCGCCGTGAGACCGGCAAGGAGGGTCCGTTCTCCGGCGGCAGTGGCGGTCCGAGCCTCGGCGAACAGCTTCTTACCGGCAGGAGTCAAGTCCACGAGGTACGCGCGACGGTCCGACGGGTCCTTCAGGCGGCGGACGAATTGCAGCCGTTCCATCTCGTCCACCAGCGTCACGACCCGGCTGGCATCGATCCCGGCCTGCGTGGCAATACGCCGCTGCGAGGCCGGTCCCGTGTCTGTGAGAATCGCCATCAGACCGTAGTGCCGTGCCCGCAGGCCGAGTGGCGCGAGCGCCACCTCGGCCTGCTCGCGCGCCCGTAACGCCCCCCGCCACATCAGGTACCCCGCGCGGCGCGAGAGTGCGGGTGCGATCGGTCCGCGGCGCGTCCCGCCTGGTGTCGCGGTCACAGGGTCCGCCGGAAGAGGAGTCCCGCGCCGGCCAGCGCGACCACCGAGAACCCCGCGAGGATCGCGATGTCCTGATAGACACCGGCCATCCCAGCCTGCGTCAGCAGCAACGTACGGTAGCCGTGCACCGCATAGGCAAAAGGGTCCACCCGAGCAATCACACGCATCCAGCCCGGGAACGCGGCGATCGGGTAGATGGCGCCGCTGGGAAAGAACAGCAACATGTTCAGCACCCCGAAGGCCGCGCGCGGCGTCAGCGGGTCGTCGACCCGTGCGACCAGCAGGAACATCATCGCGATGAGCGCGACTGCGGTGACGGCGGTGAGCGCGATGAGGCTCAACAGCCGCATCGGCTCGAAAAGACCGGTCACCCCAGAGAGAAACGAGCCGATCAGGAGCACTGTCATACCGGCCGCAATGGCTTTGATGACGCCCGACGTCACGAAGCCCAGGATGAGCTCCATCTTGGTAATCGGCGTGACCAGATACCCCTCGTGCACGCCACGCGACTTGTCGTCCAAATAGATGATGCCGCCCCCCACCATGGCGGTGAAGAAGATGGACAAGGTGACCACCCCTGGCAGCAGGTACTTCATGTAGCTGATGAACGGGTACAGCTCCACCTGGTCGAGCACCAGCCGGCGGACATCGCGAGCGGGCACCCGGGGGGCGTTGACCGCCGCCACCAGTTGCGTGAGTGACGCCCCGACCGCGCCACTCACGAACCGATCGGTGTTGTCGCTGATCAACGCCAGCCGAGGATGCCGGCGCCTCAGCAGGTCACGCGAGTAGTGCTCCGGGATGATGATGACGGCCGCGATCTGTCCCAGCCGGACATCGGCCAGCGCCGTACCCTGGTCGGGATAGTCGATCGGGATGAAGGTACGCACGTTGGCGGCCACCGCCTCGAGCCGCGCTCGCATCTCGACCGCCTCGGGACCGCGGTCGAGATCGACAACCGCCACCCGCACGTTCTTGACGTCGCCGCCGAACGCGTTGCCGAGGACGATCAACTGGAGGAGCGGCATGAAGAGCGACATCAGGATCAGCAGGGGGCTGCGGAAGAACTTCCTGAGATCCCGCTCGACGAGGGCCAGGGCGCGGTCCATTGGACTTCTCGATGGCTAAGAGCCCGACACGGCCGGGGCCGCTTCCTGTTGCCCCAGGCCATGGCCGGTGTAGTGCAAGAACACGTCGTCGAGCGTGGTGGATTGCACCGACAAGCTCCGCAACTCGACGCCCCGGGCGCGCGCCCACCCCACGAGTCCTTGCGCCGTCGTGGGGCCGGCGTCGCTGAACAGCCGATACAACGCGGCTCCGAGCGGCTTGACACTTCGCACCGCGGGCAGCGTCTGCAACTGGACCGCGGCATCAGGAGGGTCGGGGTAGAGGCTGGTTTCGATCACGCTGTCACCCGGGACCGCGGCCTTGAGCGCACCGGGCGAATCGAGGGCCACTACCTGACCGTGGTCGACAATCGCCAGCCGATCGCAGAGGCCGTCCGCCTCGTCCATGTAGTGCGTCGTGAGAAAGAGCGTCAGCCCGCGGGTGTCGCGCAGATTGGCGATCATCTCCCAGACCGCCATGCGGGATACCGGGTCGAGACCCGTGGACGGCTCATCGAGAAACAGGATGCTGGGCTCGTGGACCAGACCCCGCGCGATCTCCAGCCGACGACGCATGCCACCAGACAGCGTGCGGGCAAACGCCCTCGACCACTTGGTCAGACCCACGGCCTCCAGCATCTCCGCGGTCACCGCCTTGCGCCTGGCCCGGGGCACGCCGTAGAGGCGAGCGTGAATCCGGATATTCTCCTCGCAGGTCAAGTCGCCGTCGCTGGTCATCGCCTGGGGAATGACCCCGATCGCGCGGCGGACCACATTCGGCTCGGCGACCACATCGTGCCCGGCGACCTGGGCCCGGCCGCTGGTCGGGACCACGAGGGTGTTGAGCATCCGGATCAGGGTCGACTTGCCGGCGCC
>SXOW01000051.1 GCA_005778315.1 Acidobacteriota bacterium | reverse complement strand
GGGCAACCGGGGCAATTTCGATCCGAGCAACTGGGTTGGGGCCGGGCAGCGGACCGTCGACGAGATGGGATTTGCCTGGATTGGCTGGTACGACTTGACGGACGAGGAGTACGAGGCCGAGGTCGCCACCCGGCACCAAGCACGGGAGCGTACCGACAACGAGAACTAGCGGCGGCCGCACGGTTAGCCGTAATTCGGCGGGGACCGGCGTGTTGCCGGTCCCCGCCCCTCCCGCAGACGGACATGGCCCACACGAACAGACTCTCGGTGCTCGTGCTGTCGGCGCTGCTGGCCGCAACCTCACTGGCGGCGGCCCAGGCGTATCCGACACACCACCCGTTCAACACCGGTCAATCGATTCAGCCGTTCTTCGATGGCTGGACTCGAAACGACGACGGGACGTTCCAGTTCCACTTCGCCTATCTCAACCGGAACTACGCCGAGGAGATCGAGGTCCCGGTCGGACCGAACAACCAGGTCTCGCCGGGCGCACCGGACCAGGGACAGCCGACCTACTTCTACCCTCGCCAGCACTCAGGGATGTTCAGTGTCACCGTCCCAGCGGACCTGGGTGAGGGTCAGGTCATCTGGGAGGTCACGGCGCACGGGGCATCCTACAAGGCCGTCGGATGGCTGCTGCCCGAGTGGGAGATCGATCCGAACCCCGGTGACAACCGGACCCCGCCAGACGTCCTGGCGGCCAACCAGGCTCCGACGCTGACGGTCACAAAAACCGCCACCGCATCTGTCGGGACTGCGGTCACACTCCAGGCCACGGTCAGCGACGACGGCATTCCGGAGCCAAGGCCGTTCACAGGTGGCGGCGGGAACGTCACGCCGACGTTCGAAAGAGAAGAAGGCGGCCCGACGCTGCCGTTCAACGTGCCCCAGATCCACAACCCGCACCGGCCCACGCGGCAGCGAGTCGCGCAGGTCAACGTGACGTGGACCCAGATCCGAGGACCGGTTGGCGCGCGACTAAAGGCGGCTGGGGACGAGGACCCGTCGATGGTGGCGACCTTCGCCGCGCCGGGTGCGTATCTGTTCCGGGTGGAGGCGTCCGACGGACCGGCGACGGTCACCGAGTTCGTGGAAGTGACCGTCCGCTAGGCGATAGACTCACGACCAGACACACTGGCCCGCTCGGGCACCCACGCCGAGCGGGCTTTTTCTTTCTGCCGGGACAGCAGCGGCTCAACCTGCGACGCCTGTTCGGCTGTGGTCAGACCGGCTTGTTGCCGGAATCCTCAGATCCCTGGGACAGTAGCCGCTCGACGTGCGGCGCGAGCTCCTCGTACGAGAGGTCCCCGGGGTTGTACAGCCGCACGATGCCCTCTCGGTCGATGACCACCAGCGTGGGCGTCGTGCTGACCCCGAAATCAAGGAAGTTCTGCTGGCTGATGGGAACGCTCATCCAGTCCGGCAACGGGAAGCGCTCCTGGTACGGGCCTCGCAGATACGCCAGTTCCTGCTCCGGCGTGGCGTCCTCTCCGCGTGAGATGTAGCCATATAGCTGCGTCGGTCCGATGATGGCCACCTGGTCGCCGTAGGTGTCGTGAAGTTGCTCGAGCGCGGGCAATTGGCGTTTGCAGTCCGGACACCAATGCGCCCAGAAGAACGCGACCACGACCTTGCCCTTCAAGCTGTCTGTCGACGGCAGCGCAGGTCCCAGGTGTTCGTCGACATCCAATTCTGGAAAAGGCTCGCCCTCCAGCCCCACCAGCAGCGCGTTTTTCTGAATGCGTGTTTCGATCGAGGTCCCACGGTAACGCGCGCGCTCGTCGCCCAGGAACTGGATCGCCCCTTCCCTGTCCCCCCGTGCATGCATCGCCTGGCCCAGGACCTCGATACCCGCACCGAGCGCCAGTGGCAGCTGCGCATCAGCGTCGAGGTCACGCGTCGCGAGCAACGCCACGCTGCCATCACGCGCCTCGTTCGCATAGCGCTCCGCGACATCCCATTGCTCGGCAAAGCTGGCTCCGCGCCCAAGCCACGACGCGGCAAGCAGCCAGTCGGGGGATCCGGTGTCGTGGTGCGGCCGCTGGGTTTCTATCAACGCCTGGGCCTGGTCGACCTGTCCAGCCCAGGCCATATCCCGGAGCTGGCCCACCAGCTCCTCAACGCCGGTCGGCGCGCCCGGCGCTGCCTCCGCGGGCGCCGAGGCAGCCGGTTCTCCGCCCATGGGAGCAGGGTTGCACGCGGCCCCCAGAGCCACCCACCCCGCCAACGCGATGCCGGCGACTAGTCTGCGTACCATTGCGATGTGTCTCCAATATCCGAACACTGAATCTCTCGTCGTCAGACGCGCCGATGTCGCCCCAGGATCCAGAGCCCACAGCCGCTTCGGTCAGCGGCTCCAGACCAGGCGAGCGTCCAGGTCGACCCACTCGCCGCCCCGCCGGATCTTGACCGGCAACGGTCCCCGGCTTTCGAGCATCGTGCGACCATCCGGAGAAAAAACCAAATCGATCTCGGGTGCCAGCCACCGCACAAACGTGCTGTTCGCCTCCATGCGAAGCTGGACTGCGGGACGACCCAGATGCTCGGTCGGCCCCTGGTGCATGAGTCGAAATCGCACGATCCGGGCACGGTCCAACGCGACGAGCCGGAACGAGACGCTCTCACCAGCCACCAGCCGATCCCACTGGCTCGTCACGAACGACGGCACCTGGTCGATCGCCAACGCATCAGACGTCCAGTCCCGCCGGATCCGCGACGTCTCGCCGTTCCGCACGACTTCGAACAGGGCATCACTGCCCGACACCGTCAAGGAGAACCGCTCGTCGACCTGCCGCTGCTCGAGCTGGACATGCACCACCAGTCCGTCGACATAGGTGACCTGCTCGGTGGCGGCCAAATGGCCAGCCGCGTCGACGAATCGCACGGCCGCCACGGTCTGTCCCTCGGCCGTCGTCACGCTACGCTCGAACGCAAAGAGCGGTGTGCCCGCCTCGACGTCACGGGCCACGACGCTGGCGCGTTCCACCGGTGCCGCTTGCAGCGCGGCCGCCAGCCAGAGGAGCACCACGGAGGTCAGCATCTCATCACGCGTGTTGTATGGTAGCGCCACACGGGGTGACTCACCAGCCGACTCCCCGCCGTCGCCAGGCACATCCGCCCGGGCTTGCCCCTCTGCGGCTGCTCGCCCTCTTCTGACCCGGCGACGCCGGCGGTATACTCGGCCTCGCATGCGAGGACGCATTCGGCTGCCTGATGTCGCTCGCCCCACCGTCGCGCTCATCACACTGCTGCTGTTGTCGGTGGGGGCCTGCACGGAATCCACGCCGTCCGAGACACCAGACTCCACCTCGACTGTCCCCGCCGTCGACGACGAGCCGGCCGGGCCCCAGCCGACCTTCATCAATCTCCTCCCCTGGGCCAAGGTCGACTTCGCGCGCGGTCGGTTTCCGTCGGCCGATGACTGCAACACGTTTGTGCGGGCCTTGCCCAACTACTCGGGCTATACGGCGGCGGAGCGGTGCGAACCGATTGACGACCCGGTTTACTGCACGGCTTGGTCGGATGACGAGGCAAAGCACCTCGACTGCTTCAAGGGCTCAGGCGGCTGCGAGGTCGAACTCAAGCGCCACGATCTGATGGCGGAGAGCGGCGCTCGCACGATTGCGCAACGGTGCAAACCATCTGCCCTCGAGGATGCCTGGGCGCGATTCCAGGCCGACGCGGAAGCCGACGACAACGTTGACACGAGGCACTAGATGTCACACGCTCATCGGCACCGCGAGGCCTCCGACGACGCCACCGCCGGAGCAACCATGTGGCACCGTCTGGCAGCAGGGACAGGCCTCCGACTGCGGTATTCTCGTCCTCTCGACAGTTGAGCCTGGAGGGGCCACGGCGATGAGCACGGTGCGATTACTGGTTGGCAGGTGTAAGGGCGTTCATCCTCACGTCTGACGGCGCACGTGCGCAATGGCGGGTCGACGGCCCGCACTTCGGTGGCTGGGAGATACATCACATGAAGGGTTCTCCGGCCGACCCGAATTGTATCTATCTTGCGCAATGGACGGAGTGGTTCGGGCAGGTCATTCAGCGTTCGGACGACGGCGGCTGCACCTGGACCGCCATGGGCAACAAGTTTACCTACGACGGCGAGCGTGGGACGCACCTGTGGTACGACGGAACGCCCCATCCGTGGGAGTTCAAGCGGGTGTAGCACCTGGAGCCAGGTGCGAGCGCCCCGGATACCGTCTACGCCGGTGTGGAGGACGCGGCGCTCTTTCGCTCCACAGATGGCGGCTCCACCTGGCAGGAATTGCCAGGCCTGCGGCGTCATGAGACCGCTATGTGAATGTGTTGCGCGACGCGATGACGGTCGACACGCTCGATCCCTGTGGCATCTATTTCGGCACGACCGGCGGTCAGATCTACGGCTCGAACCAACCGATGCGCTGCTGCCACCGGCGGTGACAAGCGGCGCGGAGCCGTTGTTGGTGGTGGGGGCCATGGCCGGCGGGTAGCCTGGCCGTTCCACGCGCAGGCGCGTAGGGACGCGGTTCGGAGACGGTCGTCAGGGGCCGGGAATCTGTCCTTCGGTGGTGAGTTCGATGCGATACAGACTGGTGCTGGAAGTCAGGTAGAGCGTGCGCCCGTCGTTGCCCCAGGCCACATTGGCAGTCACCTCGCCGGTGGAGATCGTGCCGAGATGGGTGCCGTCCGGGGCGAGGACCCAGACACCGCCGGGGCCGGTAGCGAACAGGTTTCCCGCCACATCGACCTTCATCCCGTCGGCGGCGCCAGCCGCGGTCTCATCGTTCGCATCGTAGAACACACGGCCGTTCGAGGCTCCACTCTCGTCGAGGTCGTAGGCCATCCACACCTTGTTCGCGTCGTCCGAGTTGGCGACGTACAGGATCGACTCGTCGGGTGAGAGCGCAATGCCATTGGGACGTGACTGGTCCCGGACAAGCAGCACCAAGCCGCCATCCGGACGCAGTCGATAGATCCCGTTGAAGTCGAGCTCGCGGTCCGGCGACTCCTCGAGCCCCTCCAACCCGTACGGCGGGTCGGTGAAATACAACGAACCGTCGGAGCCGTAGACGGCGTCGTTGGGACTGTTCAACTGACCGCCGTCATAGCGCTCGACGACGACCGAACGGGTGCCGTCGGCCTCGAGTCGAGAAATGCGCCGGTGACCGTGCTCGCAGATGATGAGTCGGCCCTCTGCGTCGAGCGTCAGCCCGTTGGAGCTGATCGACCGCTTGCCGGTCCGGTCGCCGTCGAACACGGGGTCGATGAAGGTCCTGACGCCGTCAGCTTCGGTCCATTGGTAGATTTGATTACCCCGCACGTCGGAAAACAGCAGTCGGCCGTTCTGCCGGTCCCACACTGGTCCTTCAATGAAGTTGAACCCATCGGCCAGTTTCTCGATCACGGCGTCGGCCGGAACGAGGGAGTCGATTCGCCGGTCGAAGCGCTCGATATTGCCGACGGGTGGGATGGCCGCCTCCCCCTGGGGGGCGACGTCCTGCGGGGGAGCCTCGGGCTCGACCGCGCCGCATGCGACGGCGAGAACGGCTGAGGCGGCGGCAACGATGTCACGAAGTCTGGTCATGGGCCCTCTCTCCGGAAGCGGTGATCTTACCAGCCCGCCCAGCCCGCGCGCACGCATACCGTCCCCGGTGCTCCATGCAGAGTCCCATGGAGCCACCACCTGTAGATTCCAGGAAGGCCACGGTGCCGATGGCCAGCGAGGGCTTGGTGCGCTATGCTCCCCACACGGCGGCGATCGGAGTCGCGGCGACATCGAGGACAACCATGCTGAAAGAATTCAAAAACTTCGCCCTCAAGGGCAACGTGATGGATATGGCGGTCGGTATTATCATCGGCGGCGCCTTCGGCACCATCGTCCAGTCCCTCGTCACCGACGTCATCATGCCGGTGGCCGGCCTGTTCCTCGGCAATACCAACTTCAGCGACCAGTTTCTAGTCCTTCGAGCCGGTGACGCTGCGGGCCCCTACGCGACCGTCGAGGCCGCGAAGGAGGCTGGCGCGATCACGATGAACTACGGCCTGTTTGTCGACGCTGTCATCGCGTTCCTCATCGTGGCGTGGGCCGTGTTCATGCTCGTCCGGGGCTTCAACAAGATGAAGAAAGAGGAAAAGCAAGCTCCCAAGGCTCCAGAGGCGCCACCGAGGGAGCAAGTACTGCTGGAAGAAATACGGGACCTGCTCAAAGCGGGCCGGTAACGCCCCGAGGAGACCACCGCCAGGCCGACGCGATGCGCCGGGCTGCTAGCACCAGAGGCACCAGTGATAGGGTGGCCGATAGTAGGTGATCAGGCGGCCACAGACGATGACCCCAATCCAGCACATCAGAGAGACCGCTGCTGCGGTGCGCGCACCAGGGTCGACGGCGTCGGCGCCGGCGGCTTTGACCGGAGCGAACACGAAACGGTAGAAGAACAGCACATTCAGGCCAGCCACCCCCATGAGCGACAGCTTGACCTGAAATGCGGGATTGAACAGATACTGGTCCGGCGCGCTGACGACGAACATGACACCCGTCGTCACGTTCAGCAGATACCCGCCCACGCCCCACGGCACGAGCTTGTGAAGGGCATGCATCGGAATGCCCCGCGCGACCCCCAGCATCCGCAGATCAAAGACCCCGACGGTCCCGATCAACAGACAGAGGCCGGTGAAGTGCAGCGACTCCGCGGTCGGCCAGCCCCAGGCCGAATGCATGAACGCATAGATGCCGCTCTTCTGACCGAACGCGTACAAGGTCTCCATGCCCCTCAGTATTGATGCGACGCCATCATCATGTTGTGCGTGTAGGCGAGGAAACGACCCGACGTGACGGCGGCCACCCACAGGAAGAGAGACAGTGCGGCCAGCACACGGGCCCTTTGCGGGGCGGGTGCTGTGTCATAGTGCGGATCGCGTAACCATCCGCGAACGAGAGAACGGGTGATGCCCAGCGCCGCCAACACGGCCGCGAGCTTGACATAGAACACCGGGTTGGTCAGGGCCTTGGCCGGATACGCTGCGAGCAGGAGTACCCCGGATACCGAGACAACCACCAGGTTGATCCAGAGGACCGGGAAGAACCGCCGCATCAACGTCAGCGGCACCCGCGGG